>JAJDWM010000236.1 GCA_022825595.1 Bryobacterales bacterium
CTCCTTCGCCCAAGCCCTAGCGGCCATCTTCGAGCAATTTCGCGATAACTGGAACAAAGTATTAGAAGAACTAGAAAAGCTTCGAACGCGAATTGTCAAAGCCAGAGACGAGCCAACATACGGGTTGCATCGAAAGAAACAAATGCCATTTTTTCGAATGCTCCGGCGTGAGTTGTTCGGTGCAGATGAGCAGACTGCTGGTCAGTCTCTAGTGCCTGAGGAACATGATGGTCTTGACATCGGTCATGAAGACCGAATCAGCTTGCTAGTAACGTTGACACAGCAGATTACTCTAGTTATTGAGAGAGAACTCAAATTGGTGGGATTCTGGGAGAGCATACCCGCTCGTAACAAGCTGAAAGCAGAGATTCAACAGATTTTTCTCGCGCCTGAGCTCACCAGAGTTCCCAATCTCATCAAGAACCGCATGCACATTATTAGCCGAGTTATGGAGATCGCCAAGCGGAACAATGACATTATCCTTTTCGCGGGCTGAGTGACGATGGATATTATCTACTCGGTAAAAAGATCTTCAAGACGATCGAAGGTTACGATTACTATCGAACGTGACAGAAAGATAGTCGTGCATGCTCCACATCATGCGTCCGATGATGCAATCGCGCGGATAGTCGAAGCCAAGCGACACTGGATCTACGATAAGACACGGCATAGACAAGAATACTCTGTGCGTGCTCATCCACCCAGGAAGGAGCTTGTTAACGGTGAGTCGGCACTATATCTTGGGCGAAGTTACCGTATCGAAGTCTCCGATAACGATACGATTTGTACTCGGCTTGATCAGGGTTTCCTGATTCCGAACTTGCCCGCTTCTCAGAAGAGAGATGCCATGCGAGAGTGGTACATCGCGCGAGCAAAGGAGCGAATTCTACCACGCGTTGTGAAGCAGGCTAGAGAGCTTGGCGTTTCCTTTGGACGGGCGCGCATCGTTGATAGTAGATATCGGTGGGGCTCATGCACGGTTCATGACAACATTAACCTGAACTGGCGGTTGATTAAGGCACCGATATTCGTGATAGATTACGTTATCGCCCATGAACTTGCCCACCTCTTGGAGCCCAACCATACGCCGCGATTCTGGAACATAGTGAACATACAAGTTCCTACCGTGGACAAAGCGCGCGACTGGCTAAAGGAGCATGGCCAAATCCTCGAGGAAGAGGTCTAGTGACCGCGCGAAGGCCGGTCGTACTGCCCCAATTTGGCCGCTCAGTCCCGTGCGGCGCAGATTGGCGGTCGCACGGATCGCCGCACCCCCGTCTCGTGAGGGCGGCTTGTCTCGAGGGTGTAGCCCTCGCGTGCCGCCGCCTAGCGGGTGAGAGGCCGTCGTCAGCCCGCTCGGCCAAGTACGCCGCCGCCCTCTCTGGTGCCACGGGAATGGCGCCGGGCCCGTCGGGCCTGCCCACATCTGAAAATGGCACCAGGCGGTGCCGTAGTATGCGGCACATGCTGGCGTGATGGGGAGTTCCGGGGTGCGTCCACAATTCCGCGGAGATGCCACTTCCGGAACGGCGCCGTCGCTGTTTCGACAGTGGCGATAGCGGTGTCCTTGCTCATCCACCCTCCCCCACTCAATGTGGTCGGGCTATGACAACGTGAGAACCGCTAGCCGAGGGCCGCCACCTGTCTGGCATCGTCCGCCTGCTCAGCGGAATCCCCCTGAGCGTCATATCCGCCAGGGACTACGCGCTTGTCGGCGCGGGACGGAACCTCGGGCCCCAGCGGTCAGATGTGGTCGGCGAGTGGAAGCTCCCGCGGCGAGACGATCGCGCGCTATTTCGGCACGACGGCGTTCACGCGGAACGCGGGGCCGGGCAAGGAGGGCCAGTTCGGAAACGCCGGCCGCAACATCATCACCGGGACGGGGGACGTCGTGACCACGCTAGCCGTCCAGAAGCGCTTTCCGATGTGGGCTGAGGGTCACACGGTCGAGCTTCGAGGCGAGTTCTACGACCTGCTGAACCGGCCGAATTTCGGCAACCCGAACGGAAACTTGAGGTCTCCCGCGTTTGGGAGGATCACCGGTGCAGGGGGATCTAGAGTAGTCCAAGTTGCCCTGCGCTACGATTTCTAGCGATCGGCGCGAGACAGCACACGTCCTCTTGGGGGAGATGCACATGAGGGATGGGGCTCCGGATGGCGGCAGCCGAGAGATGTCGCAGACTCCGCGCGCGGGAATGCTGCTGACTTTGGCCGTCGCAGCGGCTGCCGTCTCGGCGGCCTGCAGCGTTCCGTCTCGTCCCAACATCGTCTTCATCCTTGCCGACGACTTGGGGTATGGGGACCTCAGCTCTTACGGCGCAACAGCGATCCAAACACCGAACATTGACCGCTTGGCCGAAGAGGGCGTGCTCTTCACTGATGCCCACAGCCCTTCCTCCGTCTGTACCCCAACCCGCTACAGCTTCCTGACGGGACGCTACTGCTGGCGGACATGGCTGACTCGAAGTGCCCTCAGCTCAGACGGGCCGTTGCTGATCGAAGAAGGCCGCCCGACGGTGGCGTCCCTTCTGCAGTCCGCGGGCTACTTCACGGCCCACATCGGCAAGTGGCACTTGGGCTTTGGCCGGGAAGAGGGCTATCACAAGGACCGGGAGGGTCAGGGTACGCCCAACGCGTGGCGGAGCCGGACAGGCGGCCCCGAATGGAACGGGGAGCTAAGGCCCGGACCGCTCGAAGTTGGCTTCGACTACTTCTACGGGCTCCCGATCGTCAACAGCTATCCACCGTACGTCTTTGTCGAGAATCACCGCGTGGTGGGCCTGGATCCGGCCGACCCGATCGTCGCGATGGAATCGCGATATTTGGGAACGATGGAAGGCGGCACGACAGCGCGCTGGAATGACCACTTGCTCGCAGTGGACCTGACCGCGAAGACCGTCTCCCAGTTGGAGATCCTCGCGAAGCGGCGGCAGCCGTTCTTCGTGTACTATGCTCCGCACCAACCCCACAGGCCATTCACCCCGAACGCCCGATTCAGGGGGGCCAGTCAATTCGGCACGTATGGCGATTTCATCGCAGAGCTGGACTGGTCTGTCGGCGAGGTCCTCGATGCCCTTGATCGCCTCGGTCTGGCAACAAGCACGCTGGTGATCTTCTCAAGTGACAACGGCGGGCTCACGGCTCCGGAGTCCGGCAGGGCGCAGATTGGTGCCGGCTACGGAGACGGCGAGAGGGCGCCCGCGGCGCCCACCGTCGATCACCGCGCCAACGGCCCGGTCCTCCGCGGCGGCAAGGGGGATATCTGGGAGGGCGGGCACCGCGTTCCGTTCCTTGCCCGGTGGCCGGGCAAGATAAAGGCCGGGACGCGCTCGGCCGAGACTGTCACGCTGGCCGACATGATGGCGACATTTGCCGCCGTGGCCGGCGAAGAAGTGCCTCAAGGAGCGGGGCCTGACAGCTTCAACGTGCTTCCAGCGCTCGTCGGCGGCACGCTTGGCGAATCCGCCCGTCGTCCGAGGGTGATGCACAGTGGCGGCAACGGCATGCTGGCGATCCGCGAAGGGCCGTGGAAACTGATCGACGGCCAAGGAGGGGGCGGGTACCAGGACGGCGAAGCGGAAGCCGGGGCCCCGCCACAGCTCTACAACTTGGACGAGGATCTCGGCGAGACGCGCGACCTCTACGCCCACGAGCGCGAGACTGCCCTGAGGCTTCAGGAGGCGCTGCGCCGGATCAGGACGGAAGGGCGGAGCCGATGATCGGAAGCCGCAAGCGCCACCGTGCTGATCGCCGCCGCTTGCTGGCGGCCCCATTCTTCCTCTGCGCGCCGGCCGTCCTCGCGGCCGCGAGCGATCAGGGCATTCGGGCCGTGCTCGAGACTTCCTGCGTCGGCTGCCACAGCGAGACTGTGTCCGAGGGGGGCCTCAACCTCCGAGAACTCGCATGGAACATCGCCGATCTCGACAATCGGCAGCGCTGGGTGCTCGTTCACGACCGCGTCTCGAAGGGTGAGATGCCCCCTGTTCCGGGCTTGCTCTCGGTGGCGGATCGCGAGACGCTGGTCGCGGAGCTCTCAACGGCAGTCAGATCTGTCGAGGCCGTCGAGACCAGCCGGGACGGGCGTGCCTCCATTCGGCGACTGAATCGCATCGAGTACCAGAACACGCTGCAGGACCTGCTGCGCCTGCGCTACTTGAACGTCGTCCAGATGCTGCCGCGCGACGGCGAAGTCTATGGGTTTGCCAAGGTCGGCGAGGCGCTTGACATCTCCAGCGTGCAGGTCACTGCGTACCTCGACGCTTCCGAGATGGCCCTGCGGCTAGCCCTGGAGTTCCCGGCCGAGCGTCCAGAGGCGAAGGTCTCCCGTCACTACGCGCGCGCTCAGAAAGGCATGGTGGCCCTGAATGGCAACAGCCTGTGGAACCGCTGGTGGCTGGCGCTCGACGGCCTGGAAGTCAACGAAGAGCACTCATGGGAAAAGGAGCTCAAAGCTCGGACCGTGGGGGCGGCGGATCCCGAGAAGAGGGAGAGTGAGTCGGTCGCGGTCTTCCGCGGGCCCTACCAGCCGTACCAGTACAACTTCAACCAGGGCCGCGTCGCGTTCAGCGGGGACTACCGCGTCCGGGTAAAGCTGCGCTCTGTGCTGAGACAGACAGACATGGCCGAGCCGGGGCCAAGCCCTCGGTTCTTCCCGGAAGGTGACCCTACTGGAAAGTGGGACTTCCTGGAGCCCGTGGCCGACCGCGTCTATGAGGGCAAGCGCCCCGAGCCAGTCTCGTTCTACGCGATGTACACCGGGGATGCCGCCGAGGGTTCCGTGAATCCAACGACCGATCATGTGCGATTCCTCGCGACTCTCGAAGCGCCTCCCGACCGGCCCCGGACGCTGCAGTTCGAGGCGTACTTGCGGCGGGGCGAAATCCTGCGGCCGGACACGATCGGGCTTCCCAGGCCGATGGTGCCCGCCCTGCCCGAGACAATCCAGCAATTCGACCCCGACGGCTTCCCGGGCGTCGCATTTCACTGGGTCGAAATTGAAGGGCCGTTCGTGGAGCAGTGGCCTCCCGCGAGTTACGGAGCGCTGTTCGGAGACCTCCCGTTCCGGCAGGTCGAGGGAGATCACCGGGTCGAGGCCATCTCGCAAGATCCAAGGAGGGACGCAACCGCTCTGCTGCGGGACTTCATGGAACGGGCGTATCGGTACCCGCTCGACAAGCGAGAGGTCGAGGGCTTCTTCGCGATCGCCGACGGCCTGCTGGCTGAGGGCGTCCCGTTCACGGAGGCAATGATCACGACCTACAGCGCCGTGCTGTCCTCGCCACGGTTCCTGTTCCTGAGCCAGGATCTGGGAGAGCTTGACGACTATGGCTTGGCAGAGAGGCTGGCGCTGTTCCTGACAGATGCTGGCCCGGACGAGGAATTGCTAGCCTTGGCCGGCGCCGGCCACTTGCGTGCTCCGGAGGTGCTGCGGGGTCAGGTCGACCGGCTTCTCGATCTGGGCCGGTCCGATCGGTTCCTTCACGGTTTCCTGAATGACTGGCTGGGCTTGGATGAGATCCGGTTCACCGAGCCAGACCGTACCCTGTTCCCCGAGTACGCCGGGGACGACTGGCTCGTTGACTCGATGGTGGCCGAGACCAGGCTGTTCTTCGCGGACCTCGTGGCAAGGAACTTGCCGGCCCGCAACGTGGTGGATTCCGATTACACCTTTCTGAACGAGAGGCTCGCCAACCACTACGGCGTCGACGGCATCAGGGGGCCCGCTCTCCGCCGCACGCCGCTCCCGGACGGGAACCCTCACGGCGGCATTCTCAC
The DNA here is from genome assembly GCA_022825595.1 of Bryobacterales bacterium. GTDB lineage: Bacteria > Acidobacteriota > Terriglobia > Bryobacterales > UBA6623 > VXMF01. Next base: position 5,776 of record JAJDWM010000236.1, read on the forward strand.
CCAGGCTTCCGTGCTCAAGATCACGGCCAACGGAGCGGGCACATCGCCGGTAGTCCGGGGCGCATGGGTCAAGGAGCGCATCGAGGGCGAGCCGCCGCCTCCTCCTCCGCCGGGCATTCCCGCGGTCGAGCCTGACACGCGCGGGGCGACGACAATCCGCGAGTTGCTCGCGCGGCACCGCGACGACCGGGCTTGCGCTGCCTGCCACGCCCGCATCGATCCGCCCGGCCTAGCGCTTGAGAACTTCGATGTCATGGGAGCGTGGCGCGAGAACTATCGCAGTCTCGGGGAGGGTGAGCGCGTGGAGGGCCGTGGGCGGAGCGGCAACAACTTCGTCCACTACATCGGCAAGCCGGTCGATGCGAGCGGCCAGCTTCGCGACGGGAGCGCCTTCCGCGATATCCACGGTTTCAAGGCCCTGCTGCTCGCCGACGAGCGCAAGATCGCGAAGAATCTCGCTGAGCAACTGACGGTATACGCAACGGGCGCCCGCGTTCGCTTTTCCGACCGTGAAGAGATCGCCGCCATACTGGATCGGAGCGCCGGCTCCGAGTACGGGGTTCGTACAATGATCCACGAGATTGTCCAGAGCCCGTTGTTCCGGAACAAGTGACGAGGGGGAACGCATGAGAGAGAGCAGAGCCATTCCACGCCGCAGATTGCTGCAGGCCGGGGCCGTCGCACTGGGCCTGCCTTGGTTCAAATCCGCAGCCAAGTCTACGCGTAAGACTCCCCTGCGCATGTTGATGATCTGCCAGGATCTGGGCTTCATCCCTTCGCTGTTCTCCCCCACGGGTGAGGGCCGCGACTACAAGGCGTCCCCGTACCTCGAGTTGCTGTCCCAGCACCGGGAGCGATTCACGGTCTTCAGCGGACTCTCGCATCCGGAAGTCGACGGCTCCCACAAGTCGGACCAGAGCTTTCTGACGTCGGCGCCCCATCCGGGACGCCTATCGTTCAGGAATTCGATCTCAGTCGATCAGGTCGCGGCCAGCGAGATCGGGCACCTGACGCGCTTCCGGGCGCTGCCCCTCGCTGTGAACCACCCCAAGAGCCTCTCGTTCACCCAGTCGGGCGTGGAGATTCCCGCGATAGAGAGCGCTTCGGCTCTATTCCGCAAGATGTTCCTGCAGGGGGACTCGGAGACGGTCGAGCGAGAGGTGACCCGGCTGCGTCACCGGGGAAGCGTCCTCGACGCCGTTTCCCGACAGGCCCGCGACTTCCAGTCAAGGCTCGGTTCCCGCGACCAGCG
>JAJDWM010000004.1 GCA_022825595.1 Bryobacterales bacterium
CCCCCGGCGTTCCATCATGTACCGCCGATGCCGGGACCCAGAAACGTTGCCAACGGGGATTCGTCCAAGCACGGAAGCCAGCACCTCGTTGCGGGTTGCCTGGCTCGATCCCATGCCTTCGATTGTCATTCCGTAGGGCAGCTGACCTGGCGAGTCGATCTCCAGTCGATCCTTGAACATCGACAGCCGAATCCGGCGCGAGGACATTGAGTAGTCGCGATGCACAACCGCGTTGACTACTGCTTCAAACACCGCAGCCTTGCTGTATTGCGGCGTATCCTCTCGGGAAGGCGTCTTGCGAGCCGACACACGCATGTTGCGGACGACAAACTTCACCGCGTCGGCGATCTGATTTACAAGCGGGCCTGCAACTTCCTGCGCGTCCAACTGGCCGGAGGCCCGGTCTTTGCCACGGTAGCGGGTCGCCACGATAGTGGCTTGCGGCAACCAATCCTGAGGCGAGTTAGTAGCGAGCAGCACACCGGCGACCGTGGCCCGGTCCACACCGGCCTCATCGATCGCCAAGAGCCGAAGGTTCATCAGAGCCCGGCGAGGGTCGGCCGCTCCCGCAACACTGAGCAGCGGTTCCCATAGACGCTCGTCTAGCGTTTCGAAGCCGGTCTGCGGAACGATCTGCTGATCGAACCAGAGGTAGCGGCTCTGGGCGCGTCTTTGCGCCAACCGCAGACGCTCGTCGCCACCGAGGCGGCGCTTGGTCGCACCAACCCGCATGAATGCCCGACCAGCCCGTTCATGCACGGCATCCCCTCGCGGCACGTCCACGAGCACGAAGGCCTTTCCGTCGAGTTCTCGATGATGAACGTTGATGCGCAGGGCTGGTTCCACCGCATCCGTGCTCACTTCGACCAAGAGGTGGTCAAGCGCGGCCATCTGCTTCGGGGACATGCCTTGGATCCGGCCGACGTCGGAGACGCCGCAAAGAAGCACGCCCCCACTCGCGTTGGCGAATGCCGCCATCTCATCGGCGAGGTCCTCACGCCGGGGACCCGTCGGGCGGTCGCCGCTGAACTCAATCTGCTTGAACTCCCATCCGCTGTCCTCGCCCAGCCGCATGCGCTGGCGGAGTTCCGCATCCGTTACGTTCACGAGTAACCCCGGGGCTCTAGGGCCCCCACCTCCGAACGCTAGCAGCTTTGAATCCTCCACGATCTCGCGCCGGAGGAAACGCCGGCGCAATTCGCTACGCACAATGCTGACGCTCGTGCTCATCCCGGCCCTCGCTGGCGGGCGACCACACTGCCCGATGCGCACCTCTTCGCGAAGGGCCTCAGCCAAGGCACGCTCGACTGCCCACCACTCCTCAGCCGCTGCGTGCGTTCGAGCTGACGGATTTGCCCCCGCGGGGAAGCGCCCGGCAGACAACGGCACCGAGTGCCGTGAGACTGGGCGATCTCGGCACAGAGGGTCCGGCCGGGACTGCGGACTGGAAGGGTAGGTTTGTCCGCCGCACGGAGTCCTGCGCCAGTCTTGGCCGTGCCGAGTCAGCGCTTCGGTCACAACATTCCAGCAGCGCTGAGCCGGCAAACGTCAACCAGTGCGGCTATGGAAGCCCACTCGCCGGGCTGATCTGCTCGGGGTCGCGACATAGTGCCGTGCACTCCGTCCTCATGCTCAGCCCGTTTCCAGATTCGTGCAATTTCGCACCTGATAATGTGTCGATCTAAGCGGGGCCTATGTGGCCCGATCAGTCCCAGAACTGCTCTCCATCCACCAGTTGCCCCTTGAGGTAGTCCTCATCGGGCTCGAACCCAAGCCCCGGGCGCGTTGGGGTTGTCAGCACTCCGTTCCTGACATCAGGTGCGCCGATGGCCGACATCTGCTCGACGTGTCGTCCCGGACGGCCCAGTTGGCTCTCGGACCTGAAGAAATTGTGTATGGACGAGCCGAAATGCGCCGAGGCGTAGGTCAGCACTAGGCTCCCGACGTTATGCAGGGCAACCGGTCGGCGAGTCAGCATCGCATAGTCCGCTATCTTTCGAGTTCCCGTAATGCCGCCGGCAAAGGCTAGGTCGGGATGGATGTAGTCGGCAACGCCAGCGTCGAGGAACGCCCGGAACTCGCCAGTAAGCTCAAGCTTCTCCCCTACCAGCAAGGGAATCGGCGTGGCGTCCCGCAGTGCCTGCCAACCTTCCGAGAACTGCACCGGAAGCGGATCCTCATAGAAGTACGGCCGCATTGGTTCGACGGCGTGCGCCACCTGGATCGCGCTGGTAGTGTCCAGTTCGTTATGGCCGTGGACGGCGACAGCGATGTCCTCTCCCACCGCTTCGCGGGCGTTCATGAATCCGACGCCGATGCGCCGGATCTGGGCAGGGTCGAGCGTTGTCGTGAATCGGGCCGCTCGAATCCCTAGCGCATAGTCGATGGAGATCTTGAAGGCCGTGAAGCCCTCCGGCGCTTCCCGAATCTCGGCAGCCCACTCCCTCATCCGCCCCATGTCCTGCATGTCGCCCACCTGATTCCGCCGCCCATGCGAGTACATCTTGATGCCGTCCCGGAAAGGGCCTCCCAACAGGACATTGACCGGCTTGTCCAATATCTTGCCGGCGAGGTCCCACAGGGCGATGTCGATCCCGCTGATCGTGGGAATGTGCGCCTCGTAGGGGTGCATGAGCGTGATCAGGTCGTGGAAGTGCCTCCCTATTGCCAGTGGGTCCTTGCCGACCAGCATCGGCTCCATGACGGCGAGGCGAGCTCGCGCCATCGGTCCCGACGATCCGGCCTCGCCGTAGCCGACCAACCCGCTGTCCGTCTCGATCCGGATCAGGCAGTTTCCGGCAATGTTGCGGATTTGCATGGCCTTGACGGCCGTGATCTTGACCATGCCCGCGTATGGCGCAGCCATGGCTCGGTATCGCCGCAGCCACGCTCCGGCACCAAGTGCAAGCAGTCGAGAAAGGAGGGTCCGGCGAGTAAGGGACATTCTGGTTTTCGGAATCCGATCGAGAATAGCAACCAGACCCGTCAGCGTGTGACCGGCCACGAGCATGGGGGCGGGTCTCACCTGTGCCAAGCACCCGCAGATCTTGAAGGTCGCCATTGCTCCCTGCATCCGGCAGGTCTGCCACAGTACCAGCGCCTCCACCCACCGACCGAGCCAGCCGAGGCGAGGATTTGGCTATGGCTCCGATCCTGGAAAAGCTCGGCCAGACCCGCGCGTGGACCGTCCGCATCTTCCCGTTGCACTCTCGACGGTTCGCAGAGGCCGTTGGCGAGCCGGCAAAGAATGGCACCGTCAACCCCGCTGTGCCGGCCCGCTTTGGGCTGCCGAAGGCTCGCGAAGCGACACCTCCCCAGCCCTAGGACTTCCAAGAGTTGAGTAATGTGCGAACGATGCGTTCAAGACTGCTCGATCGTCTGGATGGGCTGACCAAGCTGTCCGCTGACGGTTCCAGTCTGGACGGTTCGGATTCTCTTAGGTGGTCTTGAGGTGGCGTGGCTGCGTGTTCTGGAACGGGCCACCCCTAACGTGCGCATACACATCTTCCGGAGCCCAAAGTGATGGCTGATCCCTACGCACGGAACGAGGATCGAGGACCAAACAGGACAATCGGCCGGTCCGGGCAAGTCGGGTGGTCATCTGTGAGGAAATGAATGCAGTCGGGCCCGAATTGCATTCCGGCCTTCGACTCCCGGGCTTACGATAGACAGTGCCTGATGCACCCTCGGCCCCGCATGAGGCACCTTTCGTTGGCGATGACGGGCTGGGGTTGAACAACCTGAAGGCAAGGCACTCGGTGGTCATGACAGCAGTCGAAGCTGACGATGTGCGTGCGGCCTCGGTTGCCAGAATTGCCGTCGTTCCGACACGTACCACGCAGCGGTTCGCTACCAGATCGCCCACGCTAGCCATCGCATTCTGGCTGGTCTCAACTCAGACGGGCGCCACTCTTCCTGCCAACGCCTCGACCGCAACCGGAGCAGTGCTGAAGCAGTACTGCCGTGCGTGCCACAGTGCGCAGATCTCGAGCGGGGGACTGGACTTGGACCGGCTCGACCCCTCATCCCCTGGTGCAGACCCTGACGCGTGGGAAGCGGTGGTGAGAAAGCTGCTGCATCGACAAATGCCTCCCGTTGGGATGCCCCGGCCTGATGAAGCAACTTACGACTCAGTCGTGGACGATCTAGAGCAACGCCTGGACAGCCACGCCGCGGCGAATCCGAATCCTGGCCGTGAGAGCGCCTTCCGCAGGCTGAACCGGACGGAGTACCGAAACGCTGTCCGCGACCTCCTCGGTTTTGAGGTGGACGTGGAGTCCCTCTTGCCGCGAGACGAGACCGGGCATGGATTCGACAACGTCACCGGCGAGTTTTCGCCCACGCTACTCGAAAGGTATCTCGCAGCGGCGCGAAGGATCAGCCGCTTGGCGATCGGCACACCACCGGAGGCGCCAGGCGGAGAGCTCGTGTTGATCCCGGTCGACCGCACACAGGAATCGCAATTCCGGGAGCTTCCGTTTGGAACGCGTGGAGGCGCACTCATCCCGCACCTCTTCCCCTCGAACGGAGAATACGAGATTCACATCACGCTGAGCCGAGACCGGAACGAGCACGTGGAAGGCTTGCGCGTCCCGCATGAGGTGGAGCTGATGCTTGACGGACGGCAGGTCCGGCGGTTCGTGGTGGAACCTGCTGAGGGCAGGGACCACACGGATGTGGACAAGCACCTGTTCGCCCGCATCCCGGTCAGCGCCGGGAGACACGAGATCGGCGCAACTTTCCTTAAGAAGTCATCGGCATTGATCGAAACTGAACGGCAGCCTTATCTGGCGCGCTTCAACATGGACCGTCATCCTCGAACGCAGCCCGCTGTGTACTCTGTGTCAATCGTCGGGCCCTACGGTCCGGCCACTAAGGGCGAATCCGAGAGTCGCCGACGGGTGTTCTCCTGCCGACCTCATTCTGGAGCCGATCAGGAGACCTGCGCGCTGAGGATTCTCGAGCGCTTGGCGCACCGTGCGTATCGGCGACCACCGACAGCACAAGAAGTGGACGACCTGTTGGTGTTCTACAGGCAGGGGCTCGAGCGTGGGGGCTTCGAGGACGGCATCGAGACCGCATTGCGTGCCGTGCTGGTGAGCCCTCATTTCCTGTTCCGTGCAGAACATCCTCCGGCGCACGGGAGGGATGGGCCGTACCGAGTCTCCGACTATGAACTAGCGTCCCGGCTGTCATTCTTCCTGTGGAGCAGCATTCCGGATGATGAACTGCTGGAAGCCGCCGGCAACGGGCGCCTACGGGACGATGCCGAGTTGGAATCGCAGGTTCGCAGGATGCTGGCGGACCGCCGTTCCCGTGCCCTAGTCGAGAACTTCGCCGGCATGTGGCTGCACCTTCGGAACCTTGACTCCTGGACGCCAGACCGGCGGCTCTTCGCCGACTTCGACGACAACCTTCGGCAGTCATTCCGGCTCGAAACGGAACTCCTGTTCGAGGCGATCGTACGCGAGGACCGCAACCTCGTCGAACTGCTCAGCGCGGACTTCACATACCTGAACGAACGGCTCGCCAAGCATTACGGCATTCCCCACATCTACGGCGACCATTTTCGCCGGGTCAAGCTCCCCCCCGACGGCATCCGGGGAGGAATCCTCACTCACGGCAGCATCCTGGCCGTCACTTCCTATGGCAACAGGACCTCTCCCGTGCTGCGAGGCAAGTGGGTGCTGGAGAACATCCTGGGAACTCCACCGTCACCACCGCCGCCCGAAGCAACTCCGCTGAGAGAACGGTCGGCGTCGGATGCGGTGCTTACTCTCCGGGAACGCATCTCCGAGCACCGCGCGGATCCCACATGCGCCCGCTGCCACGACATCATCGATCCGATCGGATTCGCGTTCGAGAACTTTGACGCGGTCGGACGCTGGCGGACGCATGACGAGGACATCCCCGTGGATGCGTCCGGAACGCTTCCAGACGGGACCCGATTCAGCGGACCCGTCGGATTCCTCGGAGCGCTCCTGCGACGTCCCGAACTGTTTGTGTCAACGGCGACTGAGAAGCTGTTGATCTACGCACTGGGGCGCGGGCTCGAGTCCTACGACGCCCCTGCGGTCCGCGAGATCGTGCGCGAGGCTGCGAAAGACGATTACCGATTCTCATCGCTGATGCTAGGAGTAGTTCGCAGCGCACCCTTCCAGATGAGGAGGACCCAATGATCATCACCAAGAAAAGCCTGCCCCGCCGGACCGTCCTCCGGGGAATCGGCACGTCAGTGGCCCTGCCTCTGCTCGACGCGATGGTTCCCGCCATGACCGCCGAAGCAAAGACCGCTGCCGCCCCCGTAAGAAGGCTCGGCTATGTCTACATCCCGATGGGGGCAAATCTCCAACAGTGGACTCCGCCCGGTGATGGCGAGCGGCTGGCGGAACTCTCGCCGATCCTCAATTCCCTTGAGCCGTTCAAGGAGGGTCTCACTGTCATCACGAATCTTGAGAACAAGAACGCATACTCGGCGGGCAACCACGCCACCGCGAACTCAGGGTTCCTGAGCGCGGCCAAGGCCAAGATGACCGAGGGTGCCGACTACGAACTCGCCACAACCGTCGATCAAATCGCCGCACAGCGCATCGGCAGGGAGACTGCCCTGCCCTCGCTGGAACTGTCCATGGATCTCCAGACCAATGTCGGGGACTGTGACAACGGGTTCGCGTGCGTGTACCAGAACAATCTCTCGTGGTCGTCGCCGACCACGCCGCTCCCGCCGACCCCGCATCCCCGGGTGGCGTTCGAGCGGCTGTTCGGCGACGGAGGATCGCCATCGGAGCGTCGGGCCGAGCTCCGGGTTGACAGAGGGATTCTCGACTGGGTGCGGGATGACATAGCCCGGGTCCGGAGCAAGCTGGGCTCAAGTGACAAACGGACTCTGAATGGATACCTCGACGCGGTGCGGGAAGTCGAGCGCAGGATACAGCAGGCGGAGAGCAGGGCCGAGGAAGTTCCACTTCCGGATCTCGATCGCCCAATCGGAGTCCCCGAGAAATACGCGGACCACGCGCGAATGATGTTTGACCTTCAGGTGCTGGCTATGCAGGGGGACATCACGCGCGTGATGACCTTCCAACTGGCGCGAGAGACGAGCAACCGCGCTTATCCGGAAATCGGAGTCCCGGACCCCCATCACCCGACCTCGCATCACGCGAACGATCCTCAGAAGCTCGAGAAACTTGCAAAGATCAATGCCTTTCATGTGTCGCTGTTCGGCTACTACCTCGATCGGCTGGCCTCGACGGCAGACGGAAACGGAACTCTGCTGGATCACAGCGTCCTTCTGTGCGGCAGCGGGATGGGCAACCCCGACATCCACGACCACCTGAACCTGCCGATCATCGTTGGCGGCGGAGGCGGGGGCGGACTCACGGGGGGACGACACATCCGCTACAAGGAGCCCGTGCCGCTCGCCAATCTCCACATCACGTTGCTGGACAAGGTCGGTGTCCATCTGGACAAGTTTGGCGACAGCACCGGCCGCATCGAGGAACTGGTCCTCTAGCCATGCGTTGCGTCCTCCTATCGGTACTGCTGTGCTGGCCTGTGACTGTCGGCGTCGCGGCACCGCTGGAGCGAGAGATCGATCGTGAACTGGTCGAGGCGACAAGGTCGAACGATCCTACTGCGCTGCGGACGCTTCTGGAGGACGGCGCAGACATCCAGGGCAGGTCCGCGGACGGATCGACAGCCATGCACTGGGCAGCGCACTGGAATGACCTCTCGATCGCAGAGGCGTTGATTGCCGCAGGCGCCGAGGCGGATGCAACCAATCGGTTTCACGTGACTCCCCTGATGCTGGCCGCTGCCAACGGCAGTGCGCCGATGATCGAAGCGCTGGTGTTGGCCGGCGCTGATCCGAATGGGTCCTTGCCGTCCGGAGAGACGGTGCTGATGACGGCCGCACGGACGGGGAGGCCAGAAGCGGTCCGAACGCTGTTAGCCCACGGGGCGGCTGTCAACGCGCGCGAGACCTGGCGGGGCCAGACCGCGCTGATGTGGGCCGCAGGCGAAGGGCATCTCGAAGCGGCCCGCGCACTTCTCGACGCGGGAGCAAACGTCAACGCAGCGTCCAAGCGGGGATATTCCGCGTTGGTCTTCGCCGTTCGCCAAGGGCACCTCGATGTGACAAGGACCCTGCTGGATGCGGGTGCGGATGTCAACAGCTACCTGCCCCGTCGACGACGCGGCGCGTGGGGCAATCAGGAGGAAGGTGCTCCGGAGCCCGGTGCGAGTGTCCTTGACGTGGCGGTTTCGAATGCCCACTTCGAGGTTGCCGCACTCTTGCTGGACCGCGGAGCCGACCCGAATGCTTCAGGTCCGGGCTGGACGCCGCTGCACACGGTGAGTTGGGTGCGGAAGCCCGGGGTGGGTAGCAACGATCCCGCTCCGGAGGGATCCGGAAGACTGACCAGCC
>JAJDWM010000788.1 GCA_022825595.1 Bryobacterales bacterium
TTCCTTCCTCTCCGTCCTGCTGCCCTCGATCGACCTGGAGGCCGCTGCGCTGCGGGACGACGGCGCCGGACCGGAAGACCAACTGAACGCCGCAATCCGGCACAACGCGATGCTCAGGGCGGAGCTGCTGCAGTCGCTGCACATGCAGCAATCGCAGGCGTTGGAGGCTCAAGCCCTCGAATCCCGTCTTAGGGATGCCGAGTCAAAGCTCAGGCGTTCGTTCCGGCCACGTCCCATGGACCGGGGCCGCCGCCCTCCGTATGGCGGCCGCCCTCAGTACGACCGCCGGGGCCCTGCATACGACACCCGCAGGCGAGGCCCTAGCGAAGGGAGGGGGCGACGTTTCGAAGATAGGGGTAGACCCCCCTATGGAGAGCGACAGCGAAGACCGTACGGCAGGGACCGCGACCGCCCATTCGACCGGGGCGGGCAGAGACCTTGGGGACGTCGCCAGGACGACCGGGGTTTCGACTCCTGAGCGCTGGCGCGGCTGAGCCAGAGCTTCAACCATGGACCTGAAGGGGAAGGTTGCCCTAGTCACGGGAGGTTCTCGGGGGATCGGGCGCGCCATCTGCGAGGAGCTGGCGCGTCAGGGTTCCGACGTCGCGGTCAATTTCGCAAGCCGGGCCCGCGCCGCCGAGGAGACTGTCGCCTTGGTGAGGACTCTTGGCAGGCGGTCCGCGGCGGTGCGCGCGGATGTCGGAAGCCGCGAGGAAGTCCGACGCATGGCCGCAGAAGTAGGCTGCTCGCTGGGTCCGCCGGACATCCTAGTCAACAACGCGGGGATCCTGCACGCGGGTACGCTGCTGGACTACGACAACGCCGAGTTCGAGACCATGTGGCGGACCAACGTCAAGGGTGTGCTCCATTGTTCCCAAGCAATGGCACCTGGGATGATCGATGCGGGATGGGGCCGCATCGTGAACATCGCATCCAACGCCGCAATCGGCACGGCCATGCCCGGCACTACGCTCTACGCGGTGACCAAAGGGGCCGTGCTGACACTGACAAAGCGCATGGCATTCGAGCTGTCGCCTCACGGCATCGCGGTGAATGCAGTGCTGCCGGGTTTCACGAAGACGGAAATGGTCCTCGGCGGCAAGTCGGACCATGAAGTCCAACGCTTGCTTGAGTCCGTGGCTGCCAAGTCGCTCGTCGGTCGCACCGGGGATCCCGAGGATATCGCGGCTGTGGTCGGCTTCCTGTGCTCCCCTTCGAGCGCCTTCATGACCGGCCAGTTCCTGATGGCCGACGGGGGCCGCCAAGACTACTTGACCCACGTGTGAGGCGGCCGCGCCCGGGCGCGGCGTTGCACTACGAGCGGTCGGTGCGGTACGGATAGCGGTCTTTCGCCTGCTCGAGGTAGTCCAGAACCTCGCCGTCGAGGTCCGACATTAGCCCTGCGCGCGCAGCATCGTCCGCCAGATTGGCCAGCTGGTAGGGATCCTCGCGGTTGTCGTACAGGCACCAGCGCCCGATTTCGCCGCAGGCGTACGTGTGACGCGACGTGCGGATTCCCCTGAAGATTGGCGAGGTGTGGTTCATGCCTCCGCTGGCGTTCGACTTCGATACGTGCATCAGGAACTGGTGCTCCGGCCCGCGGACCTGCTCTCCACGAACGGCGCCAGAGAGGTCGCGACCCACACAGGTGGCAGGGACCGGGATTCCAGCCAGGCCGCACAAGGTCGGGTAGATGTCGATCGTGCCCAGGAGCACGTCTGTCTGAAGTCCTCGCACGGCCCCTGGAGCCGAGACTACGAACGGCACCCGACACGACTCCTCATGCGGTAGGCGCTTACCGGTGCGGTTGTGCGCACCGAGCATTTCCCCGTGGTCCGAGGTATAGACCACAATGGTGTCGTCGGCAAGGCCCGTCCGGTCCAAGCACTCCGCCAGGCGCCGCATTTCCCGGTCCACGCCCTCGATGTGTGCGTCATAGCCGGCGAGGTCCGAGCGTACGCTGCGCCCCCTGCCCCCGATGCCGCGGGTCACCCTCTCGACGGCATTAGGCCGCAACCGAAGGTCCGAGGGCGGGTAGTTCCGCAGCAGCTCCGGCGGTGCATCCCCAAACGGCGGATGGGGAGGATTGAGGGCTAGCACCAGCATCCACTGCCTATCCCGGCTGCGCTCGATGAAATCGATCGCGTCGTCTGTCATCAGCGTGGCGTTGTAGCCAGCCGGAACCACCTCGCGCCCCGTGAGGGGGTCGTACGTGTGGGAGGTGTCAAAGTGAGGATTGGTGTTGTACCAGGCCCTCCATTCGGCGAAGCCGTGGCGTGCCTCTCCGGGCGGCTTGAGCGCGTGGCCCTCCGCCCCACGGGCGTCCAGGTGCCATTTGCCGACGTAGCCGGTGTGGTACCCGGCGTCGCGGAACGCCTCCCCGAGGCTGTACTCGCCTGGGCGCAAGGGATAGGAGTTGTCAATCACCCCGGTCTGGAAGGGCCAGCGACCTGTCATCAGAATGCCCCGGTAAGGCGAGCAGACGGGATAGTTCGAGATGCACTGACTGAAGGTCACTCCCCTGGCGGCCATCCGTTCCAGCGCCGGGGCGGACGCGTCGTTGTACGGCTCGCCCGGCATCGAACACGCACGGTGCTGGTCGCTGAAGACGAATAGCAGGTTGGGGCGGCGACCCTGCGCGGCAAGAGGACGGGCTGCGCTGGCGATTGCGAGGCCTTGCAAGACCTCCCGACGCGTTGGCTGCTGCGGTATCATGGCGCCGGTATTCTAGCAGCGTCAATACCGCAGCTGCGGGACGGGCGCACGCCTGCGCCGCCAAGTCGGCCCTCCATGCGAGTCAGGAGCAGCGAGGCACTGGTCTTGCGCACGTACGAGTACCGCGAAGCCGATCTGATCGTTGTCTTCCTGACTCGTGACCGCGGGAAGCTGCGCGGCGTGGCGAAGGGTGTGCGCCGGCCGAAGAGCAAGTATGGCGTGTCTCTGGAGCGCCTCGCCATCTCACGAATCTATTACCGCCACAAGGAGTTCGCCAGCCTGGTGACCGTCCAGCAAGCGGAGCTGGAGGGGCCCTGGAACCTCTGGCGCGCATCCTACCCTACCGCCATCCTGCTCGACCTGATCGCCGAGGCCGCCGACCGGCTCCTGCCGGAGAACGACGCCGACGAGCGCTACTTTCGGCTGCTCCGCTTGATCGTCGGCGAGTTCTGCAATGGGATCGATGAGGGGGATCCCGGGCACTTCACTCCCGCCTGGGCCACCCGTGCGCTCGTCTATTTCCTGCTCTGGTCGGCCAGGCTGGGAGGATGGTTGCCACCGTTCGACCGCTGCGCGGAGTCCGACCAAGAGTTCTCGGCGGACGAGACCGTCTATTTTGAGGTGCAGCGCGATGGTCTCTTCACAGGCGCAGTTCGGAGGGCGGGGTCGTCGGCCCTGCCTCCATCGTCGCGCAGCCTGGCGATGGCCATGCTCAGGGATGTTCCGTCCGGGCTCGATCCGGTCCTATGTGAACCCTCGGTCATGTATCCGCTGCAGCAGTACCTGCTCCAGCTCTTGGCCATGCAGCTTGAAGCGGAGCTACGGAGCTTGCGTGCGTTCCGGGACCTGCCGCCCAACCCTTGAGGAGTCCGGCTCCAAATGCCTCGTGCCCCCGCCCCGATTCCTCGTGGTGGACAAAGTGTGAGGCAGCCCGTGCACGGGAGCCAGCGCAAACGGCTACACTACCGCGCCGCACTGTAGTATGGCTCGGTCGTCGGGTGGCTGGTCAACTGATTCAACTTTGGTTATGAATGGCGATTCTGGCAGCGCTGTGTTATCGACCGGAATATATGGATGGCTTTCACGATCCATACATAACACTTCATGTCATATGCGGGATCGACCCTCACTCAGGAATGACGCTGGGCTCGCGGCTGTCCAGCATCAGTGTGGACCGCTGACGCTCCCGCACGATTCCTAGCCGTACCGTCTGATCACCCGCCCTGGCCGTGAGCCTGCGTATGTCGCCTGGCCGAGCAACGGACTCTCCGTCCACGGTGACGATGACATCACCGGCCTGCAGCCCGGCATTCGCGGCCCGCGACCCTTCCTGGACATGCCGCACCAGCACACCGCTCTCAACGCCGAAGAACTCCGCCAGCTGGCCCTCCAGACCTTCCAAGCCCACTCCCAGACCGGAGTTGCGCGCCGTGATGTGGACGGCGGGGAAGTCAAAATCGAACGGCCATTCTGCCGAGAGCTGGTGGTGCTTGAGATTCGACGCTGCGGACCGGGCCATCTCTCGGATCGCCTCAAGATCCCGCGCGAACTCGCCCATTCGCTGCGAAACAGCGCCGGCGCCCGGACGCTCGCCCGTCTCGACGGTCACCGACTGGCGGCTCCGGTCGCGCGCAATGCCAAGCTCCACCGACCGACCGACCGGAGTCTCCCGGACCAGGCGAGCGAAATGTTCGTGGCCCTGTATGCGCTCGTCCCTGTACGTCAGCACGATGTCTCCCACAAGAAGACCGAATCGCTGTGCCGGGCTTCCGTCGGCGACGCTGCAGATCTCTACGCCGTGCGGCTCCACCAGCCCGACGGCCTTGGCCGTGTCCTCGGTCACGTCGATGACCCCGACACCGATGTAGCTGACCGGAGCCAACAGCACACCCGTCCGGGGCAGAGGCCCCGCCACAGCGGTGTCCACCGCCATCAAGAGGCCTAAGAGCACCGGAACCGCACACGCGCTAGGTCTCATCTGTCCTGCCTCCTTTTTTGCCGCGCTCCAGACGTCACGGCCATCCTCCGAATCTCAATTCGCCCGCGGCCGTTGCGGATTCGCACAAGTGACCCGCCGCCATTGATGGTGCCGACAGCTTGGGCGCCGCCCGGCCCGAGCGGCCCCGGCATCCGGCGCACCTGAACGGACGGAAAGTCACTGAAGATGCTCCTCAGTCCCCGGTCAAGCGCTATGCTTGCGTCCAGGGTCAGCGCCAGCGACTCCGGCAATGTCAGCACGACTGCGCCGGTCGAGGTGGTCAGTTCAGAATCCTCCAAGGTAGCCCCTTCTTGGATGCCGGCCACGATATCGCCTGCGGCACTGGCGAGCATCAGCCTGCCGATGGCTTGGTCAATCCGTATGTCACCCGCCCCGGATTCCGCCCGCATCCCGTTGCGCGCCTCGCGGACCTGGATCAGGCCACCGCCGGTGAGCGCCCTCACAATGCCGTCAACCCGGCCGATCTTGATGCCACCTCCGCCCGTCTCGGCGTGCAGGTCGCCCGAGACCCGATCCGCGCGGATAGAGCCGAGGCTCGTGATCAGCCGAGCGCTCCCGCCACTTCGATCCAGCTGAATGCCACCCCCGGCCGTCTCGCACTGGACGTGCCCGCCAATTGCGCCCAGCCGCATGTCGCCCCCCGCGGTTACAGCCGTGACCGAACCGCCGACTTGGTCCACGAGGATCGCCCCGCCATTAACGCGCGCAGTCACCGAACCGGCAATGCCGGAGACGCTAAGCGACCCTGCCGAGGTTTCGACCGAAATCTCGTCGGAGTCGGGCGGAACCTCAACCACCAGACGGTACTGCACCCTGCAACCGGAGCAGGCCGGGTCGCGGAGCGCCAGCTGGAGTGAGCCGTCTGCCAGCGTCTGCATGGCGATTCCCGGACTGTCAAAGACTTCCGGCGCGGCCTGGGGATAGCGACCACCTCGGACACGTGTGGTCAGGTGGTAGCGAACCTTGCCGACGGCGGAGCCACGGACAGTGACGGCACCCCGGGACCGGACGGCCACGCGTGGCGCCGGATCGGCCTCGCCTCTCCACTCTTGGATCCACCAGTGGCCGCTGGCGGTCTCTTGCAGCGGCTGGCCCGTCAATGCAGCGGCCACCGTGAGGTAGCCAGCCACTGCGGCTAGGCTTGCTGCTAGGTGGCCCGCCATTGGTTCAGAAACGCTCCATCGATGCGTCGAGGACGTCCAGAATGCGCTCGCTCTCCTGCACGACGAAGGGGTTGTCCTCGCGCTCGACCAGCTCCTGTAGAGCGCCGGCCAGGTCGCGCCCCGGATGCTCTCCGAGAATCTGGATGGCGTGAATCCGCATTCCCGGCAGATCTTCGGTTCGCAGCATCTGAACCAGCGCATCGCGCACGTCCGGCTCGCCGGCATGTGCCCGGACCGCGTCAAGCGCCCGCAGCCGCACCCCCACGTTCTGGTCCTTGAGCATCGCCCGGAGCAGTATTCGCCGGACATCGCCATCAGCCGCGTGGCGCTGGAGCGCCTCCAATGAGGCCAGTCGGGCCCCGGCGTGCGACTGTTGGGCCGAGTCCATGAGCATGGCCCGAATCATCGGGTCTTCCGCGTCTCCGGTGATAACGCGACGCTCCTCAAGCACGATTTGCACCTGACCACGGCTGGGGTCGAGGTGTACGGT
Organism: Bryobacterales bacterium; assembly: GCA_022825595.1. GTDB lineage: Bacteria > Acidobacteriota > Terriglobia > Bryobacterales > UBA6623 > VXMF01. The sequence goes on from JAJDWM010000788.1 coordinate 6,368, forward strand.
CTCCACGCCGGCCACGACCGCTCTGCCGGACAGGGGCTGAGCACTAATGGGGGCGAGTGGGGCCGAGCTCAATTCAGTGACCGCCACCGTAGTCCAAGATCCGCGGCCCGCCAAGAAACCGACCACGAGCAGCGCCGCGGCAGCCGCCGGCTGCCACACCAGCGGGCGGGCGGCAACTTCGGCGGCCAAATCGCGCAGCCGCTGCACGCCGCGTGCGAGGACCCAGCGGCTCGGGGCCCGCACACGCTCCTCACCGATGGCGAGGGCAAGATCCTCCCGGCAATCGCCGAGTATGGCTTCTGCATCGGTGTCGGCAGCCGGGTCGCCGATGGCCAAGAGGAAGGCCTCTTCTTGGTCGAATAGTGCGGAGAACTTTGGATCCTCCCGCCGCAGCCGTTCCACTTGTTGGCGCTCGTGCAGGCCGAGCTCCCCGTAAAGGTACAGCAGAATTCGCTGGCGCAGCAGCTCGCTGGAGAGATCGCACTGACCGTCAGAAGCGGACATCCCGGAGCTCCCTTCGCATCTTGCGGGTGGCACGGAATAGGCATTGCTTCGCGGAACCTTCAGTGATCCCACAGACCTCTCCAACACGGGCCAGGCGCATGCCCTCGTGGTGCCGAAGCGTGAACACAAGCCGCTCCTTAGCGGACAGCTTGTCCATCGCCTTGGATATCCTCTCCGTGATCTCCCGGCTCCGCAGCATCTCCTGCGGCGATCCGGCAGGCCGCGAATCAGTCGCGAGCTGCAGCGGCGAGCGGCCCCTCCTCTCGTCCCGCTCGAATGTCCCGAATTCGGGGCGAGCCTTGCGCCGCCGAATCATGTCCAAACACGTGTTCGTGGCGATGCGGTACAGCCACGTGTGGAAGCGGCACTGGAAACGGAACGTGTGCAGCTTGCGGAACACCTTCAGGAATGCCTCTTGGTAGGCGTCCTGGGCATCTTCCCTCGTCGGGAGCATTCGCAGCGCGATGCGAAGTACGCTGCGGTCGTACGTGTGGACAAGCTCGGCGAACGCGTTCTCGTCGCCTCTCTGCGCCGCCTCAACCAACCGCCGTTCGGCTAGGTCCGCTCTGGCCGGGCTCATTCCGAGGGATAGGCTCTCCGCCTTGGCCACCTGCACCATACTTCCGTGCTCCACTATGGTTTGACGGACCTACCGCCGGAACGTTAGCCCGGCCACGTTGCCCGTCAGGCGATCCAGCCTCCCCCCACAACGCAGTCCCCGTCGTACAGCACGGCTGCCTGACCCGGCGTAACTGCGCGCTGCGGTTCGTCGAAGACAATCTCGGCCTGGCTCGGATCGCCGGCCGAGGGATGGACATCCGCCCATGCCGGTTCCGACCGATAGCGGACCTTGACGCGAGCCCGGAACCCAGAGGCCGGACTGTCGAACTGGATCCAGTTTGCCCCGCCTATCGTGCACTGGCGGCTCAGCAGCGAGCGTGCCGGCCCGACGACGACACGGCGCTGTGCGGGCAGGATCTCGGTCACGTACATGGGACGGCCCGCGGAGAACCCCAGACCGCGGCGCTGGCCGACCGTGAATCGGTGTACGCCCCCATGACGGGCCAGGACCGTGCCATCCTCGCCAACCACATCACCGCCGAGCCCTCCGCGACCAGCGCCGTCTTGCTCGCGGTAAGCCTCCACAAAGCTCGCGTAGTCCCCGTTCGGAACAAAGCACAATTCTCGGCTCTCCGGCTTAGACGCCACGTCGAGCCCCAAGGCCTCAGCCATGGTGCGCACGTCGCGCTTGTGCATGGAACCGAGCGGGAACCGGCTGCGGGATAGCTGGTGCTGGGTCAGCCCGAACAGGAAGTAGGACTGGTCCCGCGTCGGATCGACCCCCGCGAGCAGGCGGTACCGTCCGGACCTTCTGTGGAACTCGATCCGTGCGTAGTGGCCGGTTGCGACAGTCCCGGCACCGACCTCTTCCGCCGTCTTTAGCAGACGGTCGAACTTCACAAATGTGTTGCACCCCGTGCACGGGATGGGCGTGCGCCCCGCCAAGTACTCCTCGACAAAGGGCCGGACAATCTCCTCCTCGAAGGTGTCCTCATAGTTCACGACGTAATGCGGAATACCGAGCCTTTGAGCGACCCATCTGGCGTCATGCACGTCGTCCAGCGCACAGCAGCGCCCGGACACCCCTCCCTCCGGGACTAGGTCCGGCATCCGTCGCTGGTCCCAGAGCTGCATGGTCATGCCCACCAATGCCTCCCCCCGGGAGTGCAGTACCGCAGCCACGGCCGAGGAGTCCACGCCGCCGCTCATGGCGACCGCTGTCAGGGGGCCGGGCATCGCTCCCACCCTAATAGTACTCCGCAGCAAAGCTTTACCGGTTCTTCACGAACCCGACACTCGGGTTGGTGTTTACTGCAAATAGGGGTTACTCGCGCAATGACGGGCTCGCACTTCGCCGTTCTGGCATTGGCATTCACCATCTCGGCAACAGCAGGCATCGCCCAGTCGCAAAGGCCAATGCCGCTTGGACCGGGAGATCCGTTCCCTGAGCTGGATGTCTACGATGCAGCCGGCAAGCCGTTCAACACGAAGAGCCTGACCGGGCAGTACACGGTCCTCGTCAACGGCTGCCTGACTTGACCGCCCTTCATTCGTAACGTCCCCAGGTTGGAGACGGTATATCGCGACTACGCGCCCAAGGG
>JAJDWM010000244.1 GCA_022825595.1 Bryobacterales bacterium
CGCCCGGCCTGCTGCCGAAGACGCCGTCGAAGCGGTCCCGGAGAAGGTCGTCAACAGTGCTCGTCCGGGCTTCGACGGCCCGCAGACCATCGGCGTCGGCGAAGAAACCTTCGCGGACGCTCTCGATCCGTCGCCGTTCCCGGCGCGTCAGCAGCGCCATTGCGCGTCGCCCTGCAGGGCCATGGAACCAACAGGGCCGGGCCGGCTTTGTGCCGGCCCGGCGGATCGTTCCCCGTTCGTCTGGGTTGATTGGTCAGACATGCCTCTAGATGGCGTCGTCACCCTCCTCGCCGCTGCGGATGCGGATCGCGGTGTTGACGTCGGAGACGAAGACCTTCCCGTCCCCGATCTTGCCCGTCCGGGCGGCCTCGATGATCGTCTTCACGACCTCGTCCAAGCGGTCGTCCGGGACGATCGTCTCAAGCTTGACCTTGGGCAGCAAGTCGACCTCGTACTCCTGCCCTCGGTAGACCTCTTTGTGGCCTTTCTGGCGGCCGTGGCCGCGAACGTCGTAGATCGTCAGGCGGTCGTGGCCGCCGCTCTTGAGTGCCTCGCGCACGTCGTCCAGCTTGAAGGGCTGGATGATCGCTTCGATCTTCTTCATCTCTCAAATCCTCCCTTCACAAAGGCTAGTTATAGGCTTCTTCGCCGTGCTGCGAGATGTCGAGGCCGATAGACTCGTCACCGGCGGTCACACGAACGCCCACAAGCGCGTCGACGATCTTCAGGATAACGAAGGTCGCCACCGCCGAGAATACCCACGTCAGCGCCGAACCTAGGGCGTTGTTGACGAACTGGCCGGTGTTGCCCTCCAGCAGTCCGGTTGCCCCGCCGATCGCTTCGCGAGCGAACAGGCCGGTCAGAAGTGCGCCGACCGTGCCCCCGACACCGTGCACGCCAAAGGCGTCCAGGCTGTCGTCATACTTGAACTTCGCCTTCACGACGGCGACGGCGAAGTAGCACACAATCCCAGCCACCAGCCCGATCAGGATCGAGTCCATCGCGTTTACGAAGCCCGAAGCCGGGGTGACTGCCACCAGGCCCGCGACCGCTCCTGTGATGCCCCCGAGCACACTTGGCTTGCCGTCGCGGAGCCACTCCACGATCAGCCATCCCACGACCGCCGCGGCTGCGGCGAAGTGGGTGTTGACGAAGGCCGCCGCGGCAAGACCGTCGGCTGCCAGAGCGCTACCGGCGTTGAAGCCGAACCAGCCGACCCAAAGCAGGCAGGCCCCGATGAAGGCCAGCGTAAGGTTGTGCGGCCGCATCGCTTCCGACGGGAAGCCCCGCCGCCTGCCGATGTACAGGGCGATGACGAGGGCCGCCACGCCGGACGACATGTGCACAACGGTCCCGCCCGCAAAGTCGAGGCACGGGATCGCACCGTCCCCGCTCATGAAGCCGCCGCCCCACACCATGTGGACCATGGGGAAGTACACCACTGTGCCCCACAGCGCCATAAACAGGAGCATGGCCGAGAACTTCATGCGCTCGGCAAACGCTCCGCTGATAAGAGCCGGCGTAATGATTGCAAACATCAGCTGGAACACCATGAACGTCAGGTGCGGAATGGACCCGTTGGGCTCCATGCCCACCCCGTTCAGGAACAGGTACTCCAAGCCTCCGATGAACGCGTTGCCCTCCGCAAATGCCAGGCTGTACCCGTACACTGCCCAGAGCAGTGTCATGAGCGCCATCATCGCGAAGGACTGCATCAGCGTCCCCAGCACATTCCTCTTCCTGACCAGTCCGCCGTAGAATAGGGCCAAGCCGGGGCCGGTCATCATCAGCACCAGGGCGGAGCTCGTCAGGATCCAGGCGTTGTCGCCTGTGTCGATTCCGTCCTGGGCAGCCACTGTCGCCGGCAGGGCCATGGCGGCGACCAGCAGCAAGCAAGTTCTCATGAGTCTCCTCATATTGCGTCTCCTCTCGATTTGCTCCGGACCTGCCGTCAATGTGCCCTCGGGAATCGGGGGCTCCTCACCATTCGGGTGCTCGTAGGGCCAAGGCAGAGCCTGTGTCCAGTCGCGTCCAGGGTGATTGCGTGGCGTTCGCCGGGCTTATTGGCATTTTGCTCAGCCTGAGGCGCGATCCCGGCAGGATATTGACGGGATAGGAATTTCTTATTGGCGCCGGTCAGCGCGCCTGACCGCTCAGGCTGAGACGTCGACCATATTGATCGGCGGAATGTGGACGTGCGCGACGCTGGGCGACTTGCCGAGGAAGGTTTGCGCCATTTCCAGCGCCTGGTCCACAGACTCCGCGCATTCCCAGCCCATCATCTTGGCGGCCTGCTTGTCTTCGGCGCCGACGACGATGACCTGGCCGCAGTGCTGCGCACCATTCTCGGCCCAGTACCACATGTACAGGGGGTGCACGCCGTGGTACCCGTAGCCATTCTGGTACATGTCCTTGTACTCCGGCGCATGTGCGAATTCCGCCTCGAAGCGCCGCTCTAGGATCGCCGCGTCTGAGGAATCCCAGAGGCAGCGGTGGAAGAGCTCGTGATAGGCAGAGTGATGTGACGGGCTGAACTCGTTGTAGAGCGGATGGGTGAGGATGAACACGCCGTCCTTGCGCACGATCGGCGCCCCCCGGTACATGTTGAAGAAGTAGCCCAATGTCAGGCAACGGACGAGGATCGGATTCATCGGCGCGTGCACGTTGTACGGGCAGATGAACGGCACGCCGAAGATTGCGGCGTCGGCCTGTCCGTCCACGGGTACGCAGTACTGCTGGTAGTTGTAGGCCAACGTACGTGCGTGCACGGCGTCCGTCGCGCCCGCATGGACGGCGATTAGCTCGTAGGGTGCTGGGATCGCGAACAAGACCCTTCGCTTGACGGCCCTAGGCATCGCGCTGAGGCCCACTTGGACAGTCCGGAATGTGGCCCTGTCTAGGGGATTCCACTCATCTTCCGGCTTCACGAAGAAGGCCATGCGCGGATCGAACATGCGGTTGTTCACCACGGTCTCGATGTGAAAGACGTTCAGCTTCTCGTTGACGATCCTGCCCATCCGGTTGCAAGAGTCGGTCAGCGGCGAGTGGGTGTGATCGAAGTAGGAATTCGACTCGCGGATGGTCTGAGGGTTGTGGTGCGCCCGAAGCGAAGCGTAGTCGCAGAGACCCACACCGACCGACTTGTTCCCACCGTCCATGGGCACGAGATTGATGTTGACGTAGATCAACAGGTCAGACTCGGCCGCCCGGCGGTTGATGCGCACCTGTTCTCCCTGTTCGGTGTCCCCGAGATGCACGATGCCGTTTGGGTCCTCACCGTCGTGACAGTAGAGCCGGTGGGGAAAGTAGGAGTCGAAGATTGGCTTCCCAACGCAGCGCCGGATCTCGAACGGCTCCATGCGGCGGTGGAACGAGTTGGCGATCACGATCTCCACGTCGAGCACGCCCGCCCGCCCCAGCATGTCGAGCAACACTGTCAGGACGGACTGTCGGAGGTCGGGCCGCTGCATCATCGGCAGCGGCAGCGAAATATCGTCGATCGCGATCGTCACTTTCATCCCGGCCCGCAGCTGGGAGCGCAACGGCTGGGCCTGCAGCGGATTGGCCAAGGCGTAGCGGATCGCGGCTTCGCGGTCGGGCAGGCCGGGTATCGAGGGCTTTGGGTAGATCACGCGCGTGCCTGCCGGGAGCTTTGCGCGGATGAGGTCCTCGCCGTACCAGAGCAGGCGCTCCGCAGAGGAGCTTTGCAGTTCCCTCACGCAACCCGCATCGGAAACTAGTGCCTTGCGGCCGACGGCGTTGGGCGCTGGATCTCCGAAGACGCTCGGGTCGGCCGATGGTGGACCGTTGTGCGCGCCGTTCATACCAACCTCGGGGTTAAGTGTAGACGGATCCGATCCTAGCGCCCGGCTGCTAGCCTAACCCGCCCTGGGCTTGAGCGGACCGTTGAAGGTCGAGGATAGGCCAGCCTCTCGAGAGGGCGAAGCGTCTCAGCCGTCGGTCCGGGTTGGTGGCTATGGCCGTTCCTACCGCCCGGAGCATAGGGAGATCTGAGTAGCTGTCGGAATAGGCGCGTGCGACACGCATGTCCAGACCGTGACCGGCCGCGTACTTTCGCAGCACACAGGCCTTGGCTTCCCCGGCCAGCAGAGGCGGCTCGATCTCCCCAGTCGCGATCCCGTCCCGGAACACTAGCCGATTGCCCAGCATGTCGTCAAACCCGAGGTCCGCCGCGGTCGGCGCGAGCAGGATGTCGATGCCACCTGTGACCAGAACGGTGCGAAACCCTGCTTCCCGGTCCATCGCGACGCGCTCGCGAGCGTAGCGGCACTCCTCCCGCCTGACCTGCTGCTCCAACAGGCGTGTGGATTGGGCCTTGAGCCAGTCGCGCGAGAGGCCGCGGTAGAGACGGAAGAAGACCACGTTGAATAAGTGCCGCGAGCAGAGGTCTAGCAGGAGCCAAAGCGGCACGCCGAGCAGTGCTTCGGAGTACCGCCACGCGGCCTGCAGTCGGTTCGGGTGCTGCCTCGCCAGCCAGGCGTACCGCGAGACGACATTCCCGGATGCCAACGTGCCGTCGAAGTCGTAGAAGGCTGCGCGCGGGCTGGCCGAGGCCTGGCCTCCAACCATTACCCGTGCCCGAGACGCATCAGCCACGCAAGGGCAAAGATCGCCACGAGAAAATAGCCGAAGCAGTACAGGCCGTAGTAGACCCGCTCGCGGTCGTTGGATCGTCCGACGAGCCCCATGACCGTTGACGCGAACAGCGCGAACAAGAGCGATGCCTCCAGATGACTGGGCGTGTACATCAGGTCCTTGCCTCCGGTGATACCACTACGGACGAGCGCTCGTAGGCGTCCACGATAGCCAGCAAGTTCAGGAAGCCCGCGCACACGATGAACTTGGTCCCGTAGTCGTGGCCAGCCCCAGGCAGGATTTCCTGCTCGTAACCCAACGCTATTGTCACGAAGTAGAGCGACCCGCTGCAAAGATCGCCAATGTAACCCCCGTACGTCATGATCGTAGTGAAGAGGTCGCCCGTCATAGGCGTGAACATGCGACCGTTCATCGCCAGACCGGTCAGGAACATGCCGGCGATTGCCGCCAGCAGGATTGCACCATGGATCGGACGACGGAGGTAGAAGTGGCCAGCCCCGGGCACCAGCCATGCCAACACTACGGTTGGGATCCACTTGAAGCTCCGCACCCTCTCGGGTACCCTTCGCGCGCCCGGCTGTGGTTTGGCTGCCATCGAATAGGTCCGGCTAGCGCCCATCGTCGCTGCACCCTCTGCAGGGGCGAATTGTCTGGGCGTAAGAACGATTATAGGGCTCCGAGCCCGACAGGCGCGTTCCGCCCACCGGACTACAGACGCGGCCATATCGCCCGTGTCGCTTGGCAGTTGCATTGTTGGCGAGGTCAGTCGTCCCCGGGGATTCCGGACCGATGGACGGCGAATCCGCTCGACCGCAACAGGACGGGCCGGTCATAGGGGCACCCGGGTGCGTGCGAAGCGCCGGCCCAAGCCGCCAGGGCAATCCATCCTCCGCGTGGCCCCAGCGCCTCGAATTGTCGCCCGAGCCTGGCTGGACGACGAACGGCCTACGCTGTCCCCCCGTCAGGCTTCCAACAGGCGCTGGTAGGCGGCCCAAGTCTCATCGGCGCAGCGCCGCCAAGTGAACGCCTTGGCACGCTTGAGCCCCTTGGCGGTGAGTTGCGCCCGCAAGGCCGCGCTGGCAAGGACCCGCCCAAGGCTGTCTGCAATTGCATCCACGTCTAGAGGGTCCACGAGCAAGGCAGCATCTCCGGCCACTTCCGGAAGAGCTGAGGCATCGGAGGTGATCACGGGCAGACCGCTCGCCATGGCCTCTACCACCGGCAGGCCGAAGCCTTCGTCCAGAGATGGGAACAGCAGACACTCCGCGCTTCGGTAGAGGCACGAACGCACCTTGTCCCCTACATGGCCCGGCAGCCGGATCCTAGATCGCGCGGGGCTACGCTCGATGCGGCTGAGAATGTCCGGGCCGCCGTACCCGATCGAGCCCGCGAGCACTAGCTGCCGTCCAGCCCCCGCCGCCTCGAATGCCTCCACGAGCCGCCCGACGTTCTTCCTCGCTTGAATCGTACCCATGTGCAGCACGAACGGCGGCGTGATGTTTAGGTCTTCTAGTGTGGACCGGGTTTCGGTCTGCGCCGGGGCGTCGAGTGCCTCGACGCCGTGATGGACCACGGTCACTTTGGCGCGGGGGCAGCCCAGCAATTCTTCCACGAGGCGTGCAGTGTGTTCCGAGATCGCGACGATGTGGTTGGCACGGCGCGCCGTTTCCACAGCCAGCTTCGCGAACCGCTCTCGGAATCCGCGCGTTGAGTAGTCCCCCGTCATTGCGAACAAGTCGTGGAACGTGGCCACCATGAGCGTGTCAGAAGGCGGCGGCAGGCGTTGATTCAGCCCGTGAAACAGCGCCACCCGGCCAACGGCCGGGTGCCCGGGGAAGCCCTCGCCCAGCCGCCGGGTGACGTTTCGCGGTAGGCGTGACCGAAACGACCGCAGGTAGCGGTTGCTACGCAGGTGCCAGACGAAAGGCTGGTCGGGATGCGACCGTGCGAGTTCGGTGGTCAGGTTGCGGGCGTAGACCGCAACGCCCGTAGGTGGCCTGTCGAAGCAGTTGCCGGCATCGATTCCGATTGCTCTGGCCGATCGGCCCGGCCCCAACGACAACCGTCAGCCTCCCCTCAAGGCGTCGATCTCGGCGTTCACGCTCGCGAGGACGGCTGCCGGGGCATCGGATGTCGCGGCAGGGACGACCCGAACTGGAGCGCTGCCGCAAGGGGTCCAGCGGTGGACGAACTTTGCGGACGGGGCACCGGAGAAGACTTCGATGAGTGGTGTGCCTAGTGCTGCCGCCAGGTGGGCTGCCGCCGAATCGTAACCGACATACAGGTCGGCGCACGCGATCCAGTCGCCGAAGCCGGACAGGCTCCCTTTCCATGTCATCAGGGCTGCCGGGCCATCTGAGCCCCCGAGAGATCCCGGCAGGCGGCCGACCGTCCCCCGGAAATTGCCGGCCCGGGCGTCGGTCAACCGTTCCTCGTCCGGTCCGAACCCGTAGTCCAGCGCGATCCTGAAGCCCTTCCGCAGCAGCATGTCCAGCAGGCCGTCTTCGAACTGGTCACCGAGCCGCTTGGAGTCTCTTCCCCCAGTGCCGAAGCTGACAGCTGCCAATGGGCCACCGGCGGGCTTGCGGACCCGGTTGTGCGGGGGCGGTTGAGCCGAGCTGTGGCGAGCGATCTCACCCCATTGTCGGCGGCCCCAATCAGCGGCCAGGGCACCCAGGGCCTGATCGCCATTCCCGCCCCACATGCGACTCTCGAAGAACTGATAGTGGCGGTCGGCCGCGATCGGCAGCAGCCCGAGCTGGGTCAGGCGAGAGTCGGGATCGATCACGAGCCACTCGCCGTCCGAGCAGCCGCGAGTGCTCGCTGATATCAGGGCCCGTAGCCCAATCCACGATTTCAGGCGGTCGCCAAGCAGGGCGTGGCGGTCGTACCCGATGTCTAGGTGCCGGAACGGCAGGCCTCGTACGATCAAATCGGCGTTCTTTGCGGGACCTGCGAAATCGACTTCGGCCTGAGGGAAAGCCGCGCGGGCCGCGTGGAGGATCTGCCGAGTGACGGCCAGATCGGCCCCGAGCGTAACCCGCGAGAGGACAATGATCTTCTTGAAGGACTTGGTCGCAGCCGCTTCGGTTCGCGCCGGCCGGCTGATCGCGGCGTACCGATCCCGGAGGGCTTGGGCGCTCTTGTAGCCCAGCTTGACAAGACCCTTGGCCACCGGACTGCCCTTGGCGTACAGGGCTTCAGTGAAGAAGCTGACGTACTTGGCACAACCCGCTCGGCTGAACTGGTCGCCCCACGGTTCGACCAAGCGGGAGAATATTGCCGTCGTTGCTCTCAGGGCCGTGTCGTGGTTTGGCGAGAACGCCCTTCTAGCCAACTCCTGAGAGCAATCGCGAAACTCGGTCGAGCTCGAGTCTCGCTGCGCGAGCTCCCGTACCAGATCTTCGACCGCCACCGGATCCCAGCATGGCGAATGCGTGGCGTGGTCGGCAACACGATCGCGCACGGCTATAATCAGTCCCCCCGATACAACCGGGCCAGACCATGAAAGCATCCCGAATCCACCAGTGTGGCGGACCCGAAGTGATCCGCTACGAAGACGCACCTGAGCCCCGCCCGCGGCCCGACGAGGTGCTCCTTAGAGTAGGAGCGTGTTCCCTGAACCACCTTGACTTGTGGGTGCGAAAGGGGCTTCCGACTCTGCGGTTGAAGTTTCCTTGGATCCTCGGCAGCGATGCAGCCGGGGAGATCGTTGACGTCGGCGAGCTTTGCGATCGGTCCAGGATCGGCCAGCGGGTATTGGTGGCTCCAGGGCGCACCCTGCGCTCGACCCCCGAGACCGCCCATGGCCGGGACAACGCCGCTCCCGACTACGGCCTCTTCGGGGCCGTCTACCCAGGGCTTAACGCCGAGTATGTGGCCGTGCCAGAAGGGAACGCGATCGCTATCCCGGGGGACCTGACCTATGAGGAAGCTGCCTCCGTGCCGCTTGTGTTCCTGACTGCGTGGCACATGCTGGTCGGGGTCGCGAAGATCCGCATGCTGGAGGAAGTCTTGGTGATCGGCGGGTCCAGCGGCGTCGGGATGGCCGCAATCCAAATCGCCAAGCTCTTCCACTGCCGCGTCATCGCGACCGCCGGCGGACCCGCCAAGCTCGAGAAGGCGAAGGAGCTGGGGGCGGACGAGGTGATCGACCACTATGAGCAGTCGATCAAGGATGAGGTGCGCCGCCTGACGGGGCGGCGCGGGGTCGACCTGGTGTTCGAGCACGTGGGGGCGGCGACCTTTGGCCACTCAGCGGCATCCTTGGCCCGATACGGGAGGATCGTCACATGTGGCGCCACCACCGGTTTCGAGACCACCCTGAACTTGGGCCACCTGTTCTCGAAACACCTCAGCGTGCACGGGTCCTACATGGGTACGATGGGCGAGCTCTACGACCTACTGCGGTTCTTTGAACGTGGCCTCTTGCGACCGGTGGTGGACAGCACGTTCCCACTAAGCGACGTCCGCGGCGCCCACGAGCGCATGGCCGCCGGCAAACACTTCGGAAAGATCGTGATCGTTCCGGACTGATAATCCGCCTGCCTTCGAGGCAGCGCCGCACAACCCCCCGCTGGCAAGTGAGCGGAAGCGATGCCCGACTCCGCGCGGGGATATACTTGGACTTCGGCGCTTGGCTTGCGGCGCGGCGGGCACTGCCTAGCCTCTTCGTCCTCCCTCCCCACCACCATGGTCCGCGTTCGCTTTGCGCCGTCCCCAACCGGATTCCTGCACATCGGGGGAGCCCGGACCTACGTGTTCAACTGGCTGTTCGCGCGGTCAGAGGGCGGTCAGGTGCTGCTCCGCGTCGACGACACCGACGTCGGGCGCAACACGGAAGCGTCGCTGCGGTCCATCATGGACGGCCTTGCCTGGCTTGACCTGCCTTGGGACGAACGCCACTTCCAGTCCGAGCGCCGCCCGCTGCACGTGCAGGCCGCCGAAGCCCTGCTGGCCAGCGGGAACGCCTATCGCGACTTCACCAAGGACCTAGGACGCCGAGAGGAGGCGGGTGCCGGTGCCCCGTGGCTCTTCAATCCGGGCATGCGCGAAATGAGTGCGGAGGAGAGTGCCCGCAGGGCGTCCGCTGGAGAGCCATTCGTCGTGCGCTTCCGCGTTCCGCGCGAGCTCCCAGGCGGTGTGGCGTTCCGCGACCTTGTCCTCAGGAAGCAATTCCGCAGGTACGCCGACATCGAAGACTTCGCACTGCTGCGCAGCAACGGCCAGCCAACCTACCACTTGGCTTCAAGCGTCGATGACCGCGACCTGCAGATCACACACGTGATCCGCGGCCAGGACCACGTGGCAAATACGTTCAAGCACATCCTGCTGCTCAAGGGCTTGGGCAGCGCCCCGCCAAGGTTTGGCCACCTGCCGCTGTTGCTCGGACCGGACGGATCCAAGCTCTCCAAGCGTCGCCACGGGGCCTTGGTCAGCGTCTCGAACTACCGCGATATGGGCTTCCTGCCCGTCGGATTCGTCAACTATCTCAGCCTTCTGGGCTGGTCCCCCAAGGACAACCGGGAAGTGCTCTCGGTCGATGCGATGCTTGCCGCCTTCCGAATCGGGAATGTCCTCAGGACCAATGCAACGGTGCGCTTCGGGAGCGGCAGGCAAGCGTCTGACGTCGATCCCAAGGCCGTCTGGCTCAATGGCCAGCACTTGCGGAAGATGCCAGTCGAAGAGCTCGTTCCCCATGTGGAAGGGGCACTGCGGTCCGCCGGCCTTTGGACCGACGACCTTGGCGGGAGCCGGAAGGAGTGGTTTGTCGCCGCGCTTGCCGATCTTCGCTCGCGGATGAATCTGCTGTCGGAGTTCGGCACTCGCTGCAGGGCCTACTTTTCGGACGATTTCGAGGTGCAGGGCAAGGCCCGAGCCAACCTAGCGAAGGACGGCGTGAAAGCAATGCTGCGCACGCTGGCCGACCGACTGGAACTCGTCGGCGCGTTTGACGAGGCGACCGTCGAGGCCGAAATCCGCGGGCTCGCTGCGGATCTCGGTGTGAAGGCCGGCCTGCTTATCAATGGGTCGAGGGCCGCACTCACCGGCCAGCCGGTTGGGCCAAGCGCATTCCGGGTGTTCACGATCTTGGGCCGGGACCGCGCGGTGCGTCGACTGCGGGCGGCGTGATGGCGCGCCAAGGGAACCGGAATATGCTGATTCTTGGAATTGGCGGGTGGGTGCACGACGGGGCCGCTGCGATCATGCGGGACGGGGCCATCGTCGCGGCCATTGAAGAGGACAAGCTGTCCCGCGAGGCTCATCGTGGTGGACTGCCCGAGCGGGCCGTGGAGGCCTGCCTGCGGTTGGCCTCGGCGGATCCCGGCGACGTGGACTGTGTCTCCTTGGTGCGACCGTTGGGGGGGCCGCAGGACCGCACGTTCCACGTTCGGCTGCGGTCCCTGCTGCCCAATGCTCGCGTAGTCGTGACCGACCATCACGATGCGCACGCGGCCAGCGCCTATTACGCCTCCCCGTTCGAATCGGCGCGGGTCCTGACGCTGGACCGGCAAGGTGATATGCGCTGCGGTGCCCTCTGGAACGGTCGCGGTAATGACTTGGAGCCGCTGGAGGATCTCTACGCGCCCGACTCGCCGGCGGTCGTGTACAGCCGGGCGACTGAACTGCTCGGATTCCGGTCAGGACGCGAGGAGCACAAGGTGCAGTGGCTCTCGATGGGGGGCGAGCCGACATACAAGGGTCTTTTCCAGGAAATGATGGGAGGCATCCAAGCTAGGCTCCCGACGCTCGACCACAGCTATTTCGATCCGTCGCGGCCCTCTCACGGGGCATTCGGCGACAAGTTCTACCGGGCAATCGGCATCGCTCCTTGGGACCCGATTCCCGAGACGATGCGCCCCGACTTGGCCGCGAGCGTCCACTCCGCCGTGACCGAAGCAGTCCTGCGCTTGGCGGGCACGGGCGAGAACCTCTGCTTGGCAGGGGGAGTCGCCATGAACGCCTTGATCGTGGAGGCTCTCGAGCGCAGCGGTAACTTCCGCGAGGTCTTTGTCCAGCCGGCCGCCGGGAATGCGGGGACGGCCGTCGGCGGTGTATACCACGCTTGGCACCGGGTGTTCAAGCGGACCGAGCGGGCGCCCATGCAGGATCTCTTCCTCGGCCCGGCGCACGGGTCTGAGGAGATCAGCCAGGTACTTGAAAACTGCAAGCTCAACTTTCGATATCTGCTGACAGACGCCGAGCTCGTAGGGGCAGCCGTTGAGCGCTTGGCTGACGACCAGATCCTGGCTTGGTTCCAGGGCCGTACCGAGTTCGGGCCAAGAGCCCTTGGCAACCGGAGCATTCTGGCATCCCCGCTGAACCCCTACTCCACGGAAAACCTCAACGTTTACATCAAGCGGCGGGAGAAGTTCCGAAAATTCGCCGCGTCGGTTCCAGTCGAGGCGCTGGACGAGTACTTCGAGACCAGCGCGGCCTCGCGCTACCTTGCGACGGTCTCCAGGGTAAAGGCCGCGCACCGACAGACCTTCAGGTCTGCACTGCTGGACG
>JAJDWM010000530.1 GCA_022825595.1 Bryobacterales bacterium
CCAGTCGGAGATACAGTGACACTCGTCGATCACGAGCAGGGAGATGCGCCCGGCAATCCCTGCGAGGACCTCGGTTTGGAAGCGCTCGTTGGCCAGCCGTTCCGGAGCGATCAGCAGGATGTCGGCTTCATCCCGGTCCAACATCCATTCCATTCGTGACCAGTCCTCGACGTTGTCCGATGTGATCCGGGCGGCACGGACCCCCATCTTCGTTGCCGCGTGGATTTGGTTCCGCATCAGGGACAGCAAGGGAGACACCAACAGGCCTGGGCCCAGCCCCGCTTCTCGCAGGAGCCGAATTGCTCCGAAGTAGACGAAGCTCTTGCCCCAGCCCGTTTTCTGGACGACCGCCAGCCGACCGCGGCCTTCGACCACGTGGCGGATGGCTTCTTCCTGACCCGGTCGGAACGTGGCATCGGAGATCCCAGTGCCAAGCCGCAAAAGGACCAGAGCTCGCTGTGAGTTATACGTCAACGGTGGCATACGGGGCCGAGTACCGTGGAGAATTCGAGGGGATTGAACAGGGAAGACGCCGAGCGTGGCACCTCGGTAACAGAATGACCCAACTGACCGAGCATTGCGAATCGCCATCAAACGCGATCTACAGCCGTGCCGTGCCCGCGAAGAGGCCCACTTCGATTGCATCGCCAGCCCCGTGCAGCTGAAGTGCCGTGCCAGCAGCAGCCAGTCTGCTCCGGGCCTAGGTCTGATCGACGCCGCGTTGCTGAGGGCCGAAATGCCCGAACTCGTTGCTATCGCCGACGCCAGCGCCAATATGCCTCCTTGCTGGCAGTCGTCCCTCCCGATCGCGACTCTGGTCACTACCACAGCCATCGGTACCTCCCGTGTGGCCGCGCCCAGCCCCGTCACCTGTGCTGATTGGGGCCTTTTCCGCAATCCGCCCAATGACCGGTTCGAAGGAAACACCCGTGCGCCTCAGCGATCTGGACAAGGCGCACAGGGGTTCCCTGACCGCTCTCATGCGCAAGGTGATCTGCCTGCTCAACGTCGTGGTACGAGACGAGCGCCTACCGCAAGCCCATCACCAAGCACGCACGAACATGACATCCGTATGAGCGTGGCCACGCCCAGGCGCCAAACGGTTGCGGTGGTAAGAGACAGGGGCTTCCATGTATGAGTGCCTAGGAGGGCAGGTCCGCCATACGTTCTTGAGCAACGCACGGCCAACTGGCCGCGGTTGGCGCTCCCGCGGCAAAGACCCTAGCCATCAATGCACTCGCATCATCCGCAGACCACCACAGCGGGGCCTAGCACTCTCGCATGTAAGCCCCTACAGATTCGCGCTACTGCGGAGCTTCAACGCAGACGCCCGACCACTGCTCCGTTCCAGCTTCCGCGAAGCTCAAGCACTCTGCTGTGCCGCTTGAATCAAAGAATGAACGATCACCCGTCTCCGGCGTTGATAACGATCCCGGATACTCAGGTCTGCCGGCGGGCCAATTCTGGCCAACGCTGGAGGACGCCGGCCTGACTCCCCGATCCCAGATCGGACCGAGCCCGTGTATTGGTGCATGACATGAATTTCGCGATCCCTGAGGACACCCGCCTACTGATCTCGTCGATCAGGAGGTTCGTCGAGGAGGAGCTATGCCCGCTCGAAGAACAGGTCGAGGCCAAGGGCAACCTAGCTCCCGACACTGCTCGGGAGATTCTGCTCAAGTCCAGGGCACTGGGCTTCTACGCAATGAACATGCCCGAGGACGTTGGCGGTGGCGGCCTCACCGCCGTGGAGATGTGCCTTGCGGCGCTGGAGATGGGGCGGACGAGCGACATCCTAGTCCGCAGGGCGTTCGGGACCGTCTACGAGCTGCTGTTGGAGTGCAGGGGCACACAGCGGGAAGAATGGCTGCTTCCGGCCGTGAGGGGCGAGCGGACTTGCGCGATAGCCATGACAGAACCGGGCGCAGGTTCGGATGCCGCCGGCATCACGACCACTGCCAAGGCTGACGGCGACGGCTGGATCCTCAACGGCGGCAAGCACTTCGTCAGCGACGGAGCATTCTCGGACTTCTTCGCGGTCACCGCCCGCACTGGTCCGGAGGCCGCTGCGCGCGGCATTTCGGTGTTCCTCGTGGACAAGGCCATGCCTGGGGTGACGGTCGGACGCAACCAGCCGATGATGGGCCTGCGCGGCGGCAGCCACGTCGAGCTAGCCTTCGACGATGTCAGGCTGGGCCGCAAGCACCTCCTCGGCGAGCCCGGACGCGGCCTGCGGATCATACTGGGCACGATCGGACGCGTAAGGCTGTTTGACATCGGCGCCCGAGCCGTCGGCACGGCCACGCTGCTGCTCGAGATGATGACGCGGCACGCCAAGAACCGGCGCCAGTTTGGGGTCCCGATCGGGGACTTCCAGATGGTGCAGTCCCAACTGGCAGACAGCGCGATCGACATCGCATCAGCCCGGCTGCTGTGCCTCGAGGCCGCCTGGGACATCGACCAAGGGCTCGATCCGCGGGAGAAGGTCTCAATGGTCAAGGTCTGCTCGGCGGAGGCGCTCGGCAGGGTCGCAGACCGCGCTGTGCAGGTCTTTGGGGGGCTGGGCTACTGCAAGGATCTTCCGATCGAGCGCATCTACCGGGACTGCAGGGTGATGCGAATCTACGACGGAACGTCAGAAATCCACCGCGTGGTCGTTGCCCGCGGGCTCCTCAAGGGCGGAGCTGCAAGAGTCGTTCCGAACGGCAAGTCTGTGGCGGACTAGCGTCGGGGCGCCGTACGGTGCGGGTCAATCCCGGCGCCGTGTGATCACTACCCGGTCGATCCCCGCCAGATCGCTAAGAAACGCCGGCTGCTCCCAGCCACGGGACCGAAGGAGTCGCCGAACCGCGTCCCGGCTGCCGAACCCGATCTCGGCCAGCAGCCACCCGCCGCGCCGCAAGGCCTCCCAGGCGCTCCGCGCTATGCGCTCGAAGACCTCCAACCCGTCCTCCCCACCGTACAGCGCCACAGCCGGCTCATGGTAGAGCTCCTTCTGCAAACCGCACGCGTCTGCGCGCGGTACGTACGGGGGATTGGTAACCACCATCTCAACAGTCGTGGATGCCAAGGCGTACGCGGCGTCGGCCGCCAAGAACCGGACCTCGGCCCCCAAACGGGCGGCATTGCGGCTTGCGACGGCCAACGCATCGAGAGAGATGTCGCTCGCCAGTACTTTCGCGGATGGCGCATTCAGGGCGAGGCTGACGGCGATCGCGCCGGATCCCGTGCCGATGTCCACCACGCGGTCACCCGGGCGGATGCGCTGGAGCGCCGCTTCGACGAGGTGCTCTGTCTCTGGGCGCGGAATCAGGACAGCCGGGGTAACGGCGAACTCAAGCCCGAAGAACTCCTGAACTCCCCGAATGTACTGCAGGGGCACGCCATCCGCCCGAGCCCGCAGCGCGGACCGGAAGCGCTCCAACTGGCCGGGCCCGACGGCTTCCTCTGAGTGCGCCTCCAGCCAGGCCTGATCTTGGCCGAGCACGTCCGAGAGCAGGACTCGGGCCGTCATCTCGGGAACGGCCACGCCGCTCGAGCGCAACCGCCTGACAGATTCGAACAGCGCTTCGCGGATTCGCATCGTTGCGTCCTTCCAAAGGAGTACGGCCGAACCGGACGACGCTCCAATTCTCGCGCGGCCCTGCCCCACTGCATTGCCGCCGGTCGCCGGACGGGCGATCCTGGCCAAGGCGCTACAGTCGGAGTGTCCGCCGTGCGCAGGTACCCGGGGCCAAGAGCGGCATGGCTCGCGCTCCGGAACACGGCAGCAGCGTGATTCGGAAGGAACTCGTCAGTCCCGCAGCTCGAACGGGCCAGCAGGACCGCGGACGGTGGCGGTCCGTACGGGCCGCGAGCATCGGCTGTAGGGAGGCATTGGGTTGAGCGACCCATCCGAATCCGGCAAGATCCCGCTTGGTAAGCGCTGGGCGGCGTTTGCCGCCCGTACGAGGGTGGTGGTCAGCGCCCTCGCACTGCTGGGGGCGTGCGGGATGGCGACGCCAAGCCGAGCCTCGCTCGCAGCCGGGGCTCTGATTGCCCTTGGTGGGCTGGTGATCCGCACCTGGGCCGCGGGTCACCTGCGCAAGAATCAGCAGCTGGCCTGCTCCGGGCCCTACGCACACGTTCGGAACCCCCTCTACATCGGCAGCCTGATCGCAGGAGTGGGCCTAGGGGCCGCGACAGGAAGGGCCTCCGTCCTGATCGCCGTCCTCGCGGTCTACGTGCTCTGGTTCCGACCGGTTATCGCAGAGGAGGAGTCCCACTTGCGGCAGATCATCCCCGGGTTTCGCGAATACGAGCGATCTGTCCCGCGCCTGCTGCCGTCCCTGAGGCCGCGCACGCCCGGTGGCGGCCGCTTCTCGTGGACCACCTACCGCCGGAACCGCGAACACCAAGCCGCTCTGGCGTTCGCATCATGCTTCGCCTACCTCTGGCTCAAGCTTGCCCTACTGTGAGGCGCGAGCGGAAGCCTACCCGAAGAAGCGGTACGCGACGAATGCCGAACTGTATGCCAGCACGAGCATGTAGGCAAACTGTAGCGCCGGCCACTGCCACCCGCCCGTCTCGCGGCGGACGATCGCCACGGTCGACATGCACTGCATGGCAAACGCGAAGTACATCAGAAGCCCGATCGCTGCACCAAATGAGAGTTCCGCCTGCAGCGCTGCCTGTAGCTCGGGCGAGGATTCGTCGGCCTCCATCTCGTAGATCGTGCCCAACGTCCCGACGATCACCTCGCGAGCTGCCAGCGATGTGATCAGGCCGATTGCGACCTTCCAATCTAGGCCGAGCGGCTCCACCGCTGGCTCGAGAAACCGGCCGATCGACCCTGCCACGCTGTCCCCGATAGCTGGCGGCTCTC
>JAJDWM010000596.1 GCA_022825595.1 Bryobacterales bacterium
AAGAGCCCGGTGAAGTTAATGACGTTCAGACGATCCGTGGCGTTGCGCAGGTCGAATTGCAGAGTCGCCGAGCGGTTGCCGCGCTCCCAGACTCGCGCTCCTACGGAGAAATCGATGCTCAGGACCGGACGCACGCGGCCGCGCGAGAGATTCACGCGCTCCAGAATCGCCGCCGAGACTCCCTCTTCCCCGTCCCCGTTGTCGTCGTCATCGTCGATTCCCTCTGCTTCGCCGGCGTCGTCACCACCCTCGCCTTCGTCGAAATCTTCGTCGTCGTCATCGTCTTCCAATTCGATGGGAAGGCCGCTGCCGTAGCGGACGCCGGCCGAGACCCACAGCCTCCGGGTCACATCCACCTGCACATGTGCGGCCACCGTGTTGCGCTGGTCCTGGCTGATGGGGAACTCAACCCGCTCGTCGCGCAGCTCTTCGGCTTCGCCTCCCTCTACGAAGAGCCCACCGGTCACAGGGGATGCGGCGATCCCGACCATGTGCGAGTAGCTGGCCACGGCCGAGACGCGTCCCCAGGACGGCAGTTCGAGCCGAGCCTCCGTTCCCTCGACCTTCGCCGAATCGAATGTGATCGGAAACGAGAGGCCGGTGTTCAGCAAGACGTCATCGTCAATCGCGTGCCGGAAGTCCCTCCAGTAATGTTTGACGTCCAAGCGGGCCACGTTGCCCAGCGCTCTTCGGAGGCCCACCTCGAAGAAGTTCGCCCGGCTGGCCGGGACCACCAGCACTCCGGTGACCTCTTCGAGGCCCAGTCGCGGGCCGGCGCTGCTCAGGAGGAGGTTCTCCCTGGGGGGCGGTTGAAAAATCCTGTCGTAGGATGCGTAGGCTTGGACTCCCAGCTTCGGCACCAAGTAGCTTGCCGCAAGCCGCGGACTGAGAGCATTCTCGGATCTCAGAAGGCTGTAGTAGTCGTACCGCAGGCCAATGTTGGCCGCGAAACTGCCGAGCCGGAGCGAGTCCTGGACAAACGCGCTAGTCTCCACCGCCCTTTCCCTCTGAAAGAAGTCCAGGTCCAGTTCGGGCAGCTCGTCGGGTTCAGCCATCTGGAAGGCCTCCCGGACGGAAGTAACGCGAAGGTCACCACCAAGCTTGAGAGTGTGGCGCTCCTTGTCGACGGTCAGGTCGGCCATCAGGGCTCCCTCTCGGAAACCCCGGTCCTGCTGGACGAAGACCGGAAGCGCCAGAGCGTTGCTCCAGAGCTCAGCCCCCAGATCACGGAACATACCCCGCACAGCGAGCAGCTGCGTAGAGGTCAGTGCACTCTGGTAGTGGACCTGACCCGCGGACTCGCTTGAGAGCCGGTCCTGCCGCTGGCCATGCGCTTGCTGCGCGAGGTCGTTGGGGACCAAGAATCGCGTGCGATTGCTCCGGGCGTAGAATGTCAGCCGATCACGCGCACCCACGTCGCGCGCCACTCGCAGGTTGGCACCGCCCGAGCTTCCCGAGTTCGTGAGATTCTCTAAGGAAGGCGGATCGAGATAGCGGTCGGTCGCCCCACCTCGCAACCCGAAGGAGAGTTCGTTCCCGCGACGGACGTACTGGTGGGTGAGAGTCCCCATTCTTGAGGAATAACTGCCAGCCTGGAGGGCCGCCTCGGAACGGTGGCCGTCCGCTGGCGCCCTGCGGGTGTCCAGTGCGATCACTCCTCCGAGCCGGCGTCCGTACTCGGCCGGGATCCCGGCCGTGAGCACTCGCACTGCTTCGAACTCGTCGGTCTCGAACGGCGGAGCGAACGCGATCGAGCGATTGTCGTACAGCGGGAGCCCGTCAATCACGTACTGTGTGTCGTACTCGGAGCCTCGCGGGTGCAGGACTGCATTGGCTTCCAGCAGCCAGCCGGGCATCGTGGTGACCACGTCGACCAGACTGCGGCCCAGAGTCGTTCCAAGAGTCCGGTCAAGCTGGGAGCGGCCTTCCTGCACAGGCTGGGAAGGCACTCTCGGTTCGAGGAGGGGCGGTTCGGCGATTACGCTGATCCGGTCGCGCACAGTTTCGATTCTGAGGGCGATGTCGATGTTTTGGGGGACCGAGGAGCGGACCTCTATGGAGCGCACCTCCGGGGCAAGCCCTTCGTAGCCGACTGCCAACCGGTAGGTGCCCGGAGGGATGCGGGTGAGCACCGCCCGGCCATCGGCATCAGCGGTTGCTCGGGCCACAAACGCTGGGCTTCGCCCAACGAGCTCGATTCGCGCCGGCACGCCCAATCCATCCGGATCGGTCACTCGAACGGCGATCCTGCCGCTCATGTCTTGGGCAAGGCACTGCGGGCCGAGGGCGGTCAATAGCAAGGCTGCGAATGCCGCTTGGATCGGCCCGATGCGACGGCATCCAAGTCCGACAGCGCAGCTCACCACTCTGGCCCTCAAACGGTAGATCCTCCCTCTGAACGACATTTTTGCGAATATGTCGAACGCCATTTCGATAGAACCCACGTCACGATACCAATTCCCTCAAGCCCACTCTCACGGAGATTCGATTCTCAGTGTGACCGCCCTGATTCCGGCGGGACGGAGTCTCGCAACGACGAGGGGTACCAAGTGTAGACAGGATTGGCCGATCCGGATGGCTATCTGCGCGGCTGATCGGTGCTGAGGAGTCACTCATTGGGGTCTCCTCCGAAGCTGGCTTCAGCTTCCGCAGAGGATCGAGTCCCCTGCCGGGGCACCCCAGGCTGGTCGGAACCAAGCCCGATCAGCGAAG
>JAJDWM010000470.1 GCA_022825595.1 Bryobacterales bacterium
CAGACCGACGGATGAGCGGTTCGGGAGTGCGCGGCCTGGGCTGTCACTCGGCACCCATCTCGACCGGCCGGTCATAGCCGGTCATCTCCAGGTAGCCGGCGCCTCTCACGGGGCGTCCGCTCCGATGGCCCGTATAGCGCACCGGACCCTCCCAGTAGACCGGCGTGCGGCCCGATTCGCTGACGAGCTCTTGCGCATCGTGTCGGGCTAGCACGTCCAGTTCAATGCCAAGACTGCGGATCTGCACCCTCCACTCGACCGGATAGCTGGCCCCGGTCGCTTGGCTGACCCATTCTCGGCCTGGCCGGAGATCAATGTCGTCAGCGCGCAGCGCAAAGCTGCTGCCGTCCGGCTGCACTAGCGTGCCGCCGGAGAATTGGCTGTGCCCGCCGCTCTTGAGCCGCAGGCCATAGAGCATCAGGTCCGTCCCGTCGTCGAGCTGGACGCTCATCCAGTCCCACCCCTCCAGGTCATCAGCGAGCCCCTCCGTGAAGAACTCGTGGTCCATCCATGCAAGACCGCTGACCTCGAACGTGTCGCGGTCCAGCACGAGCTCTCCGGTGGCGCGCATTCTTGTGAGGGAGGCGTAGTGGGAAGCCTGCCCCACCCCGCCCGCCTTCTGGGACACACCCTCCCGGCCATGGATGACGACAGGTTTGGCGGCCTCGAGCCGCAGTTCGAGCGATGCGTGCGAATCCCCTGCCCAGAGCCGCTGGACGGGCTTCGTGGGCGTTCCGGAGAGAAAGGTCGCGCTCCAGTTCCCGTTCCAGATGGCCCCGGCTCGTTCGGAGGCCCCGGCCAGACCTGGCCCCGCCCGGTTCAGGCGCTCGCGGAAGTGGAGCCGCCCGGCATCGATGTCCGTGATGGCGAAATGCGCAACGTAGAGCTGGTCTAGTCCCCAGACCGTGGTGGATCCGGGCGCGGCATCGAGACCCGCACGGAAGAACGTCACTTCGAAACCGAATTCCCTGCCGTCGGCATCGGACAAGTTGCCGGTGTAGTACCACCATTCTGCGCCGAATGACCGGTGCTCGAAGTGGTCGCGCGGGAAGCGGAACTCGTATCCCGGCAGGGCTTGGTCCAGAGCCGCGCCCAGCGTGGCGGCGAACAGCGCGACCGCAAGTCCCGCCAGCCTCATGTGGCCCTTCCGGCCGCGCCCGCGCGGACGTCGGAGACGAGCTCCCCGTCGCGGAGGGTGAGAATCCTGTCCGTCGCAGCGGCACTCTCGAGGCTGTGGGTTGCCATCACGATCGTCGTCCCAAGCTGGAGATTGATCAGGCGGAACAGCGCCATGACCTCCTCAGCCGTGTGCGTGTCCAAATTGCCCATGGGCTCGTCGGCGAGTACGAGCGCCGGCTCCGACCCCAAAGCCCGCGCTATCGCCACGCGCTGCAACTGGCCTCCGGAGAGCTGGTGGGGCAGACGGTCGGCCAGATCGGGAATCCCGACCAGGGCCAGCATCTCCGCCGCCCGTCGGCGGGTCCGCCTTCGGCCGGCGAGTTGCAGCGGGATTTCGACATTCTCAAGGGCGCTGAGTGTCGGAAACAGGTGGAAGAACTGAAATACGAAGCCCACCCGCTCCCGGCGAAGGAAAGTAAGTTCCTCGTCATTGAGGCCCTCTGTGGAGCGGCCCTCGAGCAGGACCTGCCCAGAACTGGGTGTGTCCACGGCGCCCGCCAGATTGAGGAAGGTGCTCTTGCCCGACCCGCTGCGGCCGACCAGAGCCACGAATTCCCCGGCGCGGACATCCAAGCTGACCCGCCGGAGGGCGGTCACGGAACTTCCCCCGGGAAGGTAGAGCTTGGACACGTCGCGAAACCCCAAGACCGGTGGCCGAGCACCTCGATCCTCCGGCAAGACCGCCGTGCCGACGGCGGTCGGTCCACTCTTGGAGTCTCGACTCGGCACTTCGTCACTCCTCGTGCAGGACATGAATCGGGTGCTGGGCGGCGGCGGCGCGCGCAGGGTAAAGGCCGGCCGCCAGACTCGCCGCGAAGATGGCGGTCAAGGCGGACAGCAGGAGTCCAACGGGCCAATGAAACTGGATTGTCCAACCAAAGGACTGCTTGTTGATCACCTTGATGAGCACGACGGCCAATGCACCGCCTAGCACGACACCTCCCGCATTCGACAGCAGTCCGAGCAGTCCCGCTTGGGTCAGCACCAACTGGCGGACCTGCCGCTTCGTCGCGCCCAGCGTCCGTAGAAGCCCGAGTTCGGCCCGTCGATCCACCACAAGTGTCAGCAGAGCCCCGGCCATCCCAAGGATTGCGACCAAGAGGGCGACTGCCCCAATGGCATCCGTAATGGCGAATGTGCGATCGAACGAGGCGGTCGCGAGCTCGCGGAGCTCTCGGTTCCGGAGCACGCGAAGCCGGTATTCTCCGACGGCGCGGTTGACTTGCAGCCGCCCTTCCTCAATGTCGGTGCCCGGCGCAAGGTAGACAGCGACGCCGGTCAGACGCCGATCGGGCAGGTAGGGCAGGAAGGCATCGCGGTGACCCAGCAACTGGCCCCGCTCTGACGAGTAGTCGTGGTAGATGGCCACCACCTCGAACTCCTCGGAACCCTTCCCGAGCGGCAGATTGATCGTGTCCCCCGCACCGACGTCGTGCTTGTTCGCAAAGGGCTCGCTGGCTATCACGCACCCACCCGAGAGCATGCGTGCGGAAACCTTGTCAATGCCGGGCCCATCCATAATGCAGATGGTGGATCGCCCCCTTTGGACTCCGAAATCCACCAAAGCCAGTGTGGCTGGCAGTCCGCCATGGCGGATCGAGTACCTTCGGATCGGATCAATGAGCGCCACATCGGGGAGCGCCGCGATCTTGGCGGTGGCCTCCTCGGCCATGGTGCTACCGTCTGCCTCACCCGACGCCAATTCCGGCTGGACATACAGGTCTGCCTGCAGGCGGCCGTCCATCCAGACCATCACCGTCTCCCTGAGGCTCCCCACCATCACGGCCACGCTGACCGTCATCGCCGTTGCCGTGGCCAACGCAGCCACAATCACCGATGTGCGTCCGATGGACTCCTCTAGGATCTTCGATCCGATGAGGCCTGCCACACCAATGAGGGACAAGAGCGGCGCGGCCAGAGCACGGAGGGCCCTTCTGGCCGCCAATGGGACGATCATCGTGCACGCGGCGATCAGCCCCACCGCCGCCAAGAAACCCGCATAAGGAACCCTGTCGACAGCGGGGAGCAAGCACAGCAGGCCCGAGGTCACAGCGCACCCGCAAGACCAGGCCGCCCACCTGCCACTAGACATGGCTGCCTCGTGCTCGATTCCGCCCTTCGCCATGGCTTCAGACGGAGGAACGCTGGCCGCTTGGCGGGCCGGCCACCACGCCGACAGCAGCGACACACCGAGCCCTGCGCACACCGCCAAGGCAACCGTCCCTGGCCGGACTGCCAGCTCGGGCGGCGCCGCGCTGGCATAGAGAGATTCGACCGTGTGGCCCATCAGCGCGACGGCTCCGACGGCGAGTACCCGACCCAAGACCAGCCCCAAGAGCGTGCCGAGCAAGCCGAATACCAAGCCTTCGAACAGGAAGCCGGCACGGACCATCGCCGAAGTCATCCCGATCGCTCTGGCGACCCCGATCAGCGGACGTCGCCGGACTACCCGCACGGAAACGCTGTTGTAGATAAGGAAGGCGCCAACAATCAGCGCAATGTAGCTGATGATGCGCAGGTTCCAGCGGAAGGAGTTGAGCAGCCTGCGGTACTCCCGGCTTCGGCTGCCCGCCGCAGAGAGTTGTGCGGCTGGCGGCAACAGCGCCTCGATCCGCGGTCGCCACTGTTCCGCCGCGTCGGCTGCCGAATGGACGTAGATCCGGTCGACCGTGCCCTCCCTGTCCAATAGCGACTGGGCAAGGCCGACATCCACCACGATCATGCGAGTTCGCAGCCC
>JAJDWM010000250.1 GCA_022825595.1 Bryobacterales bacterium
ACGGCAACGGAATCCCGTGGGGATGGCTGGCCCACTCGCGGCCAGACTCATAGCTCAGCCCCTCTCGATGTCCGGGAACACCTCCGCCACCGTCAGTGCGTCCAGCGAGACCGGAAATCGAGCGTCCAGTTCTCTCGCGGAGGCCACTGCAATCCTGGTCTCCATGGCTCCCGTGGGAGATGGACAAGCAGCGCATGGAGGAACTCCGCGCACCTTCCATATGCTGGTGTACCCCGGCCAACGGGCCGCCAGCGGCAGCGTCGGCTCACGCACCCGGCAACTCTTTCCCGCGCGCAGCTTGACTCCCCCCTGAGGCCAGCTCGCGCGTGTCCCTACGTCACTCGTCCAACTTCTCAGGCCGGAGCCTGAACGCAGCGAGCGAAGCCACCCTGCACCTGCGGGCCGCACCTTCACCCATCCGCGCCTTCCCTCCCTTTGTTCCTCGCAACGGCCAGTCTCCCAGACCCCGAATACTCCCCTGAATGAGTGCTTTCGAGACGGGAACGCCGACGTTTCTGATCAACCTCTTGGCCGAGACCGGGATCCCGTGGCACTGCCTCGACGGACTGCGGGCTTCCGAAGCACTGCTCTCAACCTTCGACGTGGGAAGGATTGCGCCAGAAGCCCTGCTGTCCCAGACGGGCTACCTCACGGTGGTGGACGGCGAATCACGGGGCGGGCGGTTGCGGCACCGGTTGGGCTTTCCCAACCGGGAAGTGCGGGAGAGCGTGAACCGGGCACTGCTCGACGACCTGCTCGGATCGGGATTCGAGCGGGAGGAGCAGGAGGGGCCCTTGCTCGAAGTCCTAGAAGCAGCTGACTTTGACGGAATGCGAGACCTGCTTCGGTCGCTGCTGGCAGGAATCCCACACCAGTGCCACAGGCGAGACTCGATGGGCGGCTTCGAGGGCTGTTACGCGAGCGTGCTGTACGCGCACTTCGCGGCCACAGGCGAGGACGTAAGGGCAGAAGAGAGCGGCAGCGTGGGCCGGGCCGACCTGAACTTGGGGGCCTTTGGCCAGGTGTATGTGTTCGAGCTCCAGATGCAGGGGTGGAGGAGGGCGCCCTGGCCGCACTGGCCCAGCCGAAAGCTCGCGGCACGCGGAAAGATACCGAAGCTTGGGGGAGCCGGTCCACTTGGTAGGCGTGGAGTACAGTTCCAAGACACGGAACGTCACGGAGTTTGAGACTGAGACGATCTGAGGAAAGAGCGTGAGCGAGCTCCAGTGCATTCGGCGAACCCGGTTTTGACCACGGGAGGCTCGTCTTCCCGACTGAGGGGTAACGACGGGCCTGGAAGGCCGTTAAGCGCCCCGGCGCCAGCAACTGTTTCTCGTGCGCTTCGTGCGCGCTTCCGAGCACCTTCGCGGTCCTGGTCACGCCGGCCCAGGGGGCGGGTGTATTGTGGCGGTCCTAGTGTGAGCTCACCCAAGTCAGGGCGGTGTGCGAATGAGCGGCTTCGCCATTGGGTGTCGAAGTTCGCCACGTTTGTGCCTAGCGGCTACCGCAAGCGCCATCCGACCGGTCATCGCCAGATCCGGACGGACGTAGACAACTTTAGGCACAGACCACACTGGGCTGGCCGTGGTTTGGCAGACAATTTTCTCTGCGGTAGCTGCAACAGGTCTAAGGTGCTGTCGCTCGGCTGGCATGCCGCTGCCCTGCACTGTGCCGCGAGCGACCGCAGGATCGGCTGGACCAGCCTGCAGCGGCGCCAGCGCCTATTCTTGGTCTGCAACCACTCTCGCTTCCTGATCGTGCCCGAGGCCAGCGGCATTGCGTGCCTGGCCTCGCGCCAGCACAGACATTCCTTGGTGCCGGCAGAAACACTTGTGGACCCAAGTCGCTTTGCGGGCACCTGTTACCGCGCCGCGAATCGGATTCAGGTCGGCTCCACACGCGGGTTTGGCCGCACCCGCGGGGTCGCCATCGGCTACGTGGAGTACCACCTTCCCAAGCGCGTCGTTGTCTACCCCTTGCGCAATGACGCCCGCCGGCATCTGGCTGGGGAACAATTCAACCCCGACTGGAGACCCTTCCGGCAACGCACCATGCCGACACCATCGCAGAGGAGCTCGCTGCGAGAGTTCCTGTCCTGAGTCTCGGATCCCCGCAGCCTGCAGCTTCCGTGATTCCAGTCAAGGCCTAAGCCGTGTTAGAGATCGTCGTTTGGCGATTGCTTGGCAGCGCGGACCGCCACGACTGCGAAGGACTGCCAGTCAGTCGGTGACGGGACAGCTGCGTTGCCGTGCAGATGGAACACGCATGGTCGTGACAGTTACAGAGGCAACCGGCGTGGCGCCTGGTGATGGGGACATTCATGTGGCCGCCACCAGCGGGCGAGCAGGAGCTTCGGGTTGCCACAGGCGATGGGCAAGGAGACCTATCTGCAGGCGTACCCGAAGGGATTTCGGGAGCAAGTGGTCTAGCTGATGCAGGTCGGTTACCGCAGCGCGCGGGAAATGGCCGAGGAATTTGGCATTGCCGTGGACTCGGTGCGGCGCTGGGTGCGGCAGGCGGACCGAGGCGAGGGCCGCCGCAAGGACGGGCTGACGACTGCGGAGCGGAAGGAGCTGGCCGGCCAGTGCCGCTCGCATCGCGCCAGTGTGAACTAGAGGCGCTGCCAGTAGGTGGCCGGAATCGCCGAGACGGCAGGGACTCGTGGGGAACGGCCCTATTCTTTACACGTCCGGATACAAGGACTCGGGCCGGAGAAAAGCCAGGCCAGCCAAAGATTTCGGGTTGTCGATCGCCGAAACACCGCGGATCCGAAAATAGTGTCGTGCATCCTAGGATTCTGCCAGGCCTTGCAACAGGCCGTACAGTGGATATATGGTGATGTCGTCGTGACCTTGCACTGTGATGCCGCTGGGGGTCTTCGGCGACCTGTTGAGCATGAGCGACGAAGGCAGTCGGCAATCGATCTGGACATTCCCTCGGGGCTGAGGAGTTTTTTTCTACGTAACGTTTTACGTTCTGGCCGCATTCAGTGCGTGGGTTGCAGTTGCGAATGTCTTCGACTCCCAACCGGATGCAGGGCCTTGGGGGAAAATACAAGCGATCGGAGCCGGATTCTCATCTTTGGTGGTTGGTTCTGCCGTTCTGGCGCTGATTCTTACGGAGGTGGCGAGAATGATTTCTGACGTGATCATCGAAGCTTACAAGAGACGACGGTACAACCGGGGCGCAATCGACCAAAACAAGCGCTGGGAGGAATGGAATAAGCGTCGAATGGAAGTGGAGGCGCAAGGGAAGGACTTTACTGAGCGACCGCCTCAGGTGCCCGATCAACAGGCCTCAAGCATTCAGAGGAGGGGGCGCTAGAGGTCGGCTGAGCCGCTGTCGGGGATGCCCGAGAGGCGGGCGTCCAGCGGGAGCGCAGAGGGCGCTTGGGCCCGGGCAGGACCGCCAGCCAGTCCCGCTGCAGCGGATACGCGAAGACAGCCGTGGGCTTCTTCGCCGGCTCCCTGCCCCCCTCGGGGCGCGCCTTGGTCTGTCCCATGACGCGCCAGTTGGAGGCCCGGCAGCATGAGGTGGTGCCGGTTGCTAAGACGGCAGGTCGGCAGGTCTAAGCCGAAGTCCCCCCGGGGATCAAGTCGGCAGTACTTGATTACAAGGGCGTTCTGGCCGGATTCGGGGTGTTGTCCACTGGGAACGAGCGGCACAGTTCCATCGCGCGCTGCTGCAGCGGAGTGCGATCCGCCAGCCGAGCCAGTGTTGGATTGCGCTTTATTTCAGCATCAGAGCGCCGATACTGATCACTTCTGCTTGACGCAGAATCTTCTTAGGAATCCGAATGATGCGCAACAGGGGCCGGGGCCCCTCCGACTCCTCGGGTCGCCGCCGATCCGGCCGGCCACGGCTTCCAGCGAGGCTTCCCAATCGTGCGCCGGAGACGGCATCACCAGTCGGTTGTCGGGATCCTCGGCCCGGTAGCGCCGCTCGGCAAGCCCGGCCTCGTAGCGGCAGCGCTCCAGCTCCAGCCTGTGGCTCCGCAGCCAGCGGGTCTCCCGCTGATGAGCTGACCGCTCTGCCCGCGGCGCCGCCTCCACGCCACCCTTCCCCGCCGATTCCAGGTGTTGAACGTCGGACTATTTGATCGTCAGGGTGCCGGTTCTTGTCGGATTGGCAGGACGCCAGAATCGGGGAGATGTTCGAATAATCCGCGAATACCAGACGGCTGCCGACTTTACCGCCCTAGCTTTGGGGGGAGGCTCAGCATCATCCCGTCTCTGGGCAGGCTGCCGCCGCTGCAGAGGACGGTTGGCGGTCCGCACGAGACACCGCACCCCGCGCCCGAATTCGCACGGGTGGTCCTCCGGCGGCGGCGGCTTCCTTGTCTTGAAGTGAACCCATCTTCGTGGACAGCCAACCGTTCGGCAATGGTGGCCACTCGGCCTCCCCCTCGCTCCTTACGGCGTCCGGTCCGCTAGGCCGCATCCCATCGGTGCCGCGCTTCGTTGGAGGGGGCATCAAGGCTCCCCTCGCGCCCAATGCCGGACCAACGCCGCGGCTGTTTCTAGCGCACAGGCATGTCGTCATCGTAAACGTCGACCACCGTCTCGCCATTGCTGAACCGAGTGAGGCCCCGGCCATGCCGCTTGCCCTGGACGTAGGGAGTTTCCATCTCGTACCCGTCCGTGTCTCGCAAGACCCACCGCCCATGCCTCTCGCCGTCCACGAAGGCCCCTTGCACTACGCCACCGCTCCAGCGCGTGACCCAAGGTCCTACCCTCTTTCCTTCCTCTATACGGCCCGTGCCTGCCGTGTCCGCAAGGTACTTTGAGTTGAACGCCACACTCAACGTGCCGGTCCCGCTGGCCCTTCCGTTGGAGCACTCGCCGGTCCAGATCACACTACCGCCGAGGCCGTTGTCGATGTACCCCGCCCAGACGTGGCAGTCGGGAGGGCTGTCCAGCTCAAGCCAGCATCTGCTGAGGAACTCCACCTCTGTGCAGAGGGGCTCCAGTACGCGCGCAGCCTCGGGCGCTGGCTCCGGTCGAGTCCGCGCCGCAGCCGGTACGGTGCCGGCTGGACCCGTCTGAGTGGTCCTCGCGATGGCCCTCAGTCGGTTCCGCGCGAGCGACCGGAACACGCCGTTGGGGAATTGCTCGAGTTACGACTCGAAATCTGCCGGGTCAGTGCTATTCACAATCGATTGCCAGAAAATGTTCTCCTGCTCAGCAGTCGGCACCGGCACCGTATGTTGCCCCGCACCCGCTGAGCCGAAGTCCGGCGGCGGCGCGGCGGCGAAATCGAAATCCATCGACCAGGTCGAGAAGCGCGGCTGCGGGTCGCCGCGCAGGACGATGACCAGATGCGTTGCGATCAGCGTCCGGCCCGGCGCCACCACGTTTCGGCCGCTCTCCTGGATGTGGCCGTTGGAGTTGGCCCACTCGACACTCTGCTCGAACGCGCCGGCGCTAGGTCCGTTCCAGTTGGTGCATTCCGGCCACTCCGATTCGATCCCATAGCGTGCGATCAGGTGGTCAAGCCACCGGCCCGAGCCGTTGTGAACCGAGACGTCCAGACGCCAGATGTCCATCGCAGCACCCTGGTTCTGCCTCCTCTGCTCGTAGCTGGTGTCCGATTCGAGCACGTTGCATGTGCCACCGCCGGACATCACAAGCCGAGTCCTTCCGCGCAGTTCGACTCCGTCGATCTCCAGTAGCTGTTGGCCGCGGGCATCCGCTGCCAGCACACCAAGCAGGACCAGTACCGGGGTGAGGGTCCCAATGGGCTGCCACATCGTTGTTCCTTGAGTTGCCGAACGCCCGCAGTTCCCGTGGACAGTCACAGCGTCCCGTCCAGCGTCGCACGATGCCGCAGGTCTGCACCTCCCCAACTGGCGCTCAATCACAGTTGACACAAGTGTGGGTTCTCGACGTGGAACGGTGGCAGTGCGGGTTGGGCTCCGCATCTTGATGCCGGCGAAGGACATGTGGCTAGGTGGGGAGCTGTCACGCGCAACCTGTCACACGCAACTCTGGGAGGCGGGAGATGCGAGCAGGACGGCTAGCGCAATTCGAGCGGGGAACTGTGGGCAGCCTCAGCGCGCAAGGCCTCGCCGCGACTGGCGGCACAGTTGCGGTTGGAGCTGTCTGAAGTGCCTGCGTTTTCGTGGACAGTTGTCGACTGGAGTGGCCGGGTTTTCGTGGACGGTTGAAGTTCGTGGGTAGGCAGTAGTGCAATGTACAGGAGGTGCAGGGGGACTAGGAGGCCCCGAGAATCAGCAAGAGAACAGCAAGAGTGAAGGCCTATCCGAAGGAGTCTCGGGAGCAGGTCGTGCAGATTGCGCGAACGGGCAATCGCCGATTGGCGGAGGCGGCCGGGGAGTTCGAGTCCTCGAGCGACTCGGTGCGACGCCAATGGCATTCGCTTAAGGATGGAGACGCATTCGGTTTAGGCGCCGCCAGCCGATGAAGCGGTCGCGGCGGGGCAGCCGCCGCGTCGCGCGGTCGAACAGCAGGCAGCCCAGCAGGCGGTCGCGCCGGTCGCGCACCCAGTACCGCAGATG
>JAJDWM010000410.1 GCA_022825595.1 Bryobacterales bacterium
GATCTGGCTGACCTGAACGAGCTTGTGGGCCAAGAGGGATCGGTGACCTTCGACTTCCCGATGCCGGAGGGCAACGCGACCCCATCGCCCGTCCTGACAAGCGTCGAGGGCGGAAACCGGGTCGATGCCCAGCTTTCTGCGATGGAGAGCCAAACGCTGACCCGCGGCGTCTTTCTCGGCATTGCTGGCTTGGTCGACAAGGACGCAGCCGATCTCTCGTCTGCCACCGAAGCTATGGAGGTCGACGTGGGGACTGTCCGTTTCGGAGTGGCCCGGACCCTGCTCGACATGGGGATCATGTTTGACCGCGAGAACATCAACGACCCCAAAATCCGCAAGGTCCTTGTCGATCAGGCCGAGATGTGGGGTGAGCCGCATTACGAGAATGAGAGCCTCGCCGACGCGGTCGAGGACTTCAAATTCGACCTTGAGAACGAGCGCCGCGACATGTCGGGCAGGCGCCGCATGAAGAAGGCCGACTAGTTCTCCGCATCCCGAAAGGCCGGAGCCGGTGGGTGCCGAGCATGCATCCGCCGGCGGCTCTCGACCCTTTCGTCTGCGATCCTCGCCAGGGCTGATGCCTCTGGCACAATGACTTCCATGCCTTGGTGTGCCTCTCGGTCCCAGTGGCTCCGGATAGCCCTGTGCGCAGGTCTCGTGACCGCAGGAGTCCGTGCCGCACCCAACTTTGTCATCGTTCTGGCGGACGATCTGGGCTACGGAGATGTCGCCTGGCTGAACGAGTCATCGAAGATCCCGACGCCGAACATAGATGCGCTAGCCCGCGAGGGCATGACCTTCACGGATGCGCACACGCCGTCGGCGGTTTGCACTCCTACCCGATATGGACTGCTCACTGGCCGATATGCTTGGCGTACCAAGCTCAAGAGAGGTGTGCTGAACGGCTACGGCGAGCCGCTCCTGGCCAGCGACCGGCCAACGCTCGGAACAATGCTCCAGCAGCAGGGATACCGGACGGCCATCGTGGGCAAGTGGCACTTGGGCCTTGGATTCTCCAGAGACGAAGCGGGTGGGTTCGACTTCGAGGGGCCGATCGACGACGGCGCGCACACGCACGGGTTTCACGAGTCGCTGATCATCCCAGCGTCGCTCGACTTTCCCCCTTATGTGTATATCCGGGATGGCAAGATCACGGGTCTACCGCTGGGTGAGCAAGAGGCGCTGAAGTTCCCACGGTTCATGCGTCCCGGCGAACTCGCTAAGGACCTGGATCCCGTCAAGGTCCTGGACGACCTCGCCAACGAGGCCGCCGCATTCTTGGCCCGCCGCGCGCGCGATTCGCGCCCGTTCCTGCTGTATGTTCCGCTCACTGCGCCACATAAGCCGGTTTGGCCCGGCGATCGGTTTCGGGGCAAGACGGATCTGGGCCCGTACGGGGACTTCATAGTCCACGTCGACTCGGCCGTCGGGGTCATCACGCGAGCGGTCGAACGCTCGGGACTCTCCCAAGACACCTTGGTGTTGCTGACATCGGACAACGGATCCTTCATGTACCGCCGGGACAGCCCGTCAGAAGAGGACCACACCGACGATCCGACCATTCAGGCCTACCGCTCCCTGAATCACACGTCAAACTACGTGTTCCGCGGCACGAAGGCTGACATATGGGAGGCCGGGCACAGAGTCCCCTTCTTGGTCCGCTGGCCTGGACAGGTTTCGCCCGGAAGCCGAACCGGGGAGACAGTGTGCCTTACGGATGTATTCGCCACGCTCGCGGAGATAGCGGGGGCCTCGTTGCCGGCGGAAGCGGCCGAGGACAGCATCAGCTTCGTTCCGACCCTGAAAGGGCAGGCGCGGCCTCGTCCTCGGCCACCGGTGATTCACCATTCCGGGAGTGGCATGTTCGCGATTCGGGACGGCCGCTGGAAGCTGGTGGCCGGGAATGGCTCCGGGGGCCGCGAGAAGCCGTCGGGTAAGCCGTTTGAACGACCGTACCAGCTATACGACCTTCAGGATGACCCTTCCGAAAAGCGCAATGTCTACGCCCGCCATCCCGTCGTGGCCAAGCGGCTCGAGCAGGCATTGGAGCGCATCATGGCCCAAGGCCGAAGCCGATGACTTGGGCAGACGAAGGCGAGAACTAGCCGAACACCTTGCCGGGATTCAGGATTCCGGCCGGGTCGAGCGCGTCCTTCAGCGCCCTCATGACTGCTGCTCCCTCGCCGTGCTCGGCGCGAAGCCAATCCAGCTTTCCGAGGCCGATCCCGTGCTCGCCGGTACAAGTTCCGCCCGCAGCGATCGCCGATTCGATCATCCGGTTGTTGACTTTAGAGGCACGGCCCAGTTCTGCCCGGTCGCTCGGGTCGACCAGGAATATTGCGTGAAAGTTCCCGTCTCCGACGTGGCCTAAGATTGGCGCCGTCAGGCCGGCCGCGTCAATGTCCGCTTGGGCCTGCTCGATGCTGGCGGAGAGTTGAGAGATTGGCACGCAAGTGTCGCTCACCCACCCGTAGGATCCGGGGCGCAGTGCCTTGATCGCGTAGTAGGCGTGATGGCGCGCATGCCACAGGTTCTCCCGACGCTCGCGTTCTGTGGCCCACTGGAAGCTGCCGCCGCCGTGCTCGGCCGCGATGGAGCCCGTCAGGTCAGCCTGCTCCGCCACGCTGGCCCGTGTGCCGTGGAACTCGAAGAAGATCGTGGGAGCCACTTCAAGCTCCAGCTTCGCGTACGCGCTCACAGCCTGCATCGACGCCGAATCGAGGAATTCGCACCTTGCGACTGGGATGCCGGACTGCAGGACCTCGATCACCGTGTCCACGCTCGCTCCCACACTGGGAAAGCTGCACACGGCGGCGGCCACCGATTCGGGAAGCGGGTGCAACTTGAGCTGAACTTCCGTGATCACCGAAAGCGTGCCCTCAGACCCGAGCATCAGCTTGGTGAGGTCGTACCCTGCCGATGACTTTTGCGCACGGCCTCCGGTGGTG
The DNA here is from genome assembly GCA_022825595.1 of Bryobacterales bacterium. Lineage (GTDB taxonomy): Bacteria > Acidobacteriota > Terriglobia > Bryobacterales > UBA6623 > VXMF01. Next base: position 2,949 of record JAJDWM010000410.1, read on the forward strand.
ATAATGCGACCGTCTGCGAGGACGCAAGTCAGGCCGAGAACGTTCTCGCGGATCGTACCGTATCGCACCGTTGTCGTGCCCGACGCCCCCGTAGCCGCCATTCCACCGATTGACGCGTCGGCCCCAGGATCGATGGGCAGCCAGAGGCCGTGCCTCTCGAGATGGTCATTGAGTGCCAACCTTCGGATTCCCGCTTGGACACGACAGTCGAGGTCATCAGTCCGCAGCTGAAGAACCCTGTCCATCCGAGACAGATCGAGGGAAATACCACCGTTCACCGCCTGAACGTGCCCCTCGACGGCCGTGCCAGCGCCGAAGGGAATCACGGGAGTCTCGTGGGCGGCACAAGCCTGCACGATCTGCGCGACTTCCTCGTTGGACTTGGGGAAGGCCACCGCGTCAGGTGCCGCCGGCGGATGGAACGACTCGTCGTGGGAGTGGCTCTCAATGTCATACGCCGACAGCGAGCAGCGTTCTCCCAGAATCCTGCGGAGGACGCCGACAATGTCTCCGTCTCTCCTGCTCGATGCCATGTCAGGCCCATAGTAGCGCCGAGAGGGCGATCCAACACTTCACGGTGCGGCGGCATCGAGGGGCTCGCCGCTGTGGTGGCGCTGCTACTATGGCCTCGATGGACCCTTCGAGCATGTTCTCGCTCAAGGGGCGCACGGCACTGGTCGCTGGCGCAAGTCGGGGAATCGGGCTTGCCATCGCAAAGGCGATGGCAACGCAAGGCGCTCACGTCGTGCTTGCCGCGCGCTCAATCGGTGTCTTGGAGCCGGAGGCCGAGGAGCTTCGCCGGTCCGGACTGTCGGCGGAAGCGACCCGGCTTGACGTCACCCGAGGCGAGGCGATCGATGAGGTGGGCAAAGCGTACAGCCAGGTCGACATCCTGATCAACGTGGCGGGGACCAACGTCCGCCGGAGATTCCAGGACTACACGCCAGAAGAATACGATCGCATCATGCAGACGAACCTGCACGGACTCGTGCGGCTGACGCGGCTCGTTGGCGCAAGCATGGTCGAGCGGGGCAACGGGGGAAAGATCGTCAACATCGGCAGTCTGATGTCTCTTCTCGGCCTTCCCTATCTTTCCGTCTACGCGATGACGAAGAGCGCGCTGGCTGGCCTCACGCGTGTGCTAGCCGCCGAGTGGGCCGATGCCGACATCCAAGTCAACTGCATCGCCCCCGGTTTCATACTGACGGATCTGAATCGGGACATGTGGCAGCCGGACTTCATGAAGCGCTGGCTCGGGACGGTGCAGGCTAACCCTCGCCTTGGGACGCCGGAGGACATCGCCGGTCTCGCGGTCTTCCTCGCGAGCAGCGCGGCGGACTACATTACCGGTCAAGTGATTGCAGCGGACGGAGGCTACACGACGACCGCCAAGTGGCCGTTCGAGCCAGCTTCCTGATCACTCCAACACGTCATCGCAGACGCCATTCGGCACAGCGGAGGCGACGGACGGTCGGGGCCTTTTGCAAGGTTCCCTCGGTGTCAATCGCGCCTCGGCCGGCAATAGGACGACCACTAGAAAGGTAGGTGTCATGTTGGGGTACGGCTACTTCCAAGCCTCTTCACCGCGGATCAGGTCTTCGAGCGTTTCCCGACGCCGGGCAATCCGCATCTTTGTTCCGTCGATCAGCACTTCGGCCGCCCTCGGCCGGGCGTTGTAGTTGGACGAGAGGACAAATCCGTAGGCACCAGCTGTCGCGACGGCCAGTAGGTCTCCGGGCTCGAACGCCGGGAGCATTCGATCCGCGGCCAAGAAGTCCCCGCTCTCGCAGATGGGGCCCACAACATCGCAACGGACGCTTCGGGAGTTCCTGCTAGCGACCGGAAGGATCTCGTGGTGCGCTTGGTACAAGGCTGGACGCACTAGGTCGTTCATTGCACCGTCTACTACGAGGAACGTCTTCCGGCCTGAGCGCTTGCGGTACAGGACGCGAGAGAGCAAGATGCCCGCCTGACCGACGATGGAACGTCCGGGCTCAATCCCAATTTGGAGGTCTTGACCCTCGAATGCCCTGCTCAGCAGCTTCCCGTATGCCGAGATCGACGTGCTGGGCTCCCCCGTTGCATAGCCTATGCCCAGCCCGCCGCCGAGATTCAGAGCGTCAATCGGAAGGCCCTGGTCCCGAAGCCTGTACGCCAGGCTGAGCAGCTGCTCGACCGCGTCGGTGAACACCGCCACGTCCCGGATCTGTGACCCCACATGACAGCTGATGCTGGATAGGCGGAGCGGAGACCACTCCGACGCTCGTTGATAGAGTCCCTCGGCATCCTCGACAGCAACGCCGAACTTGTGCTCGCTCAATCCCGTTGCGATGTACGGGTGAGTCTTTGCGTCGATATCGGGGTTCACCCGGATTCCCACTGCAGGCGAAGCGCCAAGCTCCGTAGCAACGTCGCGCAGCAGCGCCAGCTCTGGCTCTGATTCGCAGTGAATCGTGCCCACGCCGGACTGCAATGCGTACTGCAACTCGGCCCGCGTCTTGCCGACGCCCGAATAGACCACTTCCCGCGGATCACCGCCGGCCTTCAGGACCCGATAGAGCTCGCCGCCCGAAACAATGTCGAAGCCAGCACCCTCTCGGGCCAGCAGCGCCAAGATCGCTAGGCATGAGTTGGCCTTAACCGCGTAGTGGACTCGGTGGGGGATTCCCTTAAGGGCGCGGGAATATGACCGGTAGTTCTCGCGGATGGCCTCAGCGGAATACACATACGTGGGTGTCCCCACACGCTGTGCGACGGCGTCCATCCCGAACGCTCCACAGCGCAGCAGATCGGAGCTGTACTGGAATCCCTGGATGGGAAAGTCGCATTGCCCGTAGCTCCGATTCACGCTTCCGCCTCCATGACCACACTGGGCCGGCTCACCGCACGGCCAACGACGAGTCCGCCGCGAGTGAGCAGCCCGCGATTCCCAGTGGTGGCAGAATCCGGGGTCAGGAGGCATTCTTGACCCGCGTTGCCCGCTCCAAGCGCCATAGGGTCGGGTGCGGAAGGACCGGCGGCTTGGACAGCGTGCCTGTGAGGCCACGCGGGGTTGGCCAGCTCAATGCGAACCACTTGGTTCATGGGTGGCCCGTCGCATTCAGGGCGACCGCTGTTGGCGGGGGAGAAACGCAGTGGCAGGTCCCGATCCGGTCTGCGCCCGAGTCAATGAGCGCCCGGGCT
>JAJDWM010000539.1 GCA_022825595.1 Bryobacterales bacterium
GGAGTGCCTACCAGCTGCGGGCCAATACCGTCCGAGCTGCCCTCACCGCCCATCACCACGAGGGTCCGCGTTCCCGGAAGGGTGAACAGCTCCGGACTCGCCGCGGCAATCAGAATCGGCACAGCGGCACCGACCTCGAAGCCATCCTTGCGCACCGACACGACGTTGAGACCCGGCTCGACATCCCATGGGACTTGCGCATTGATCTGCGTCTGCGAAACGAAGTAGATCGGGGCCGGCGTACCATTGATCAGCACTTCGACCGGGGGATCGCCCAACGCTTGCGGGAGCGGGACGGACTCAGAATTGACGAGGGCTGCGCTGAGGCCGGTCCCGACCACCGCCAGAACGCCGCCTTGGGCAACTCCGGCTGGGACGGGCCTGAGCGTGATCCCGGGCAGGAAGCCGCGCAGTGAGATCTCCGGCGGCGGATCCGGCTCCGGCTCCATTTCCTGACCCGGAGCGATGGACACCGCCAACAGCAATCCGGCCAACAGTTGTCGGCAAGGCACCACAGGATTCCCTCCGAGGCCGGAAAACGACCGCGAATACTGTAGCAAGGTCAGAATCTGTAAGAAAGCGATGCCTGCAGGATCCGCGGAGCCCTTGCCCGGATGATGAACCCGCCCTGCAGCGCGTCGAACTGCGTGTTCGGCCCCGCCAGCTGAGTGATGTTCAGCGCATTGAAAGCGTCCATTCGCACCTGCAATCGGCGCTGGCCCTCGAATCGGAAGTTCTTCTGCAGGCTCACGTTCATGTTCACGCGCGCTGGAGCATCGATGATGTTCCGCCCGGAATTCCCGACTTGGAACGGCTCGAAGCCGTAGGCGCTCTCGACGCATTCGATGCCGTTACGGTTCTCGGTTCCGATGCACGGAACGCGTTCAAAGGCGGACAGGTCGAACCATGGAAAGTCGACGCCCTTGAGGCCGGTATACGCGTCAGAGGGCAAGTAGCCGTGCCCCACTCGGTTCGGACGGACGGACTCGCCCGCGTTGATGTCCACGTTGGCCGCACGCACGGTGAGCGGCTGGCCAGAGTAGGCAATCGTCGTTGACGAGAGCTGCCATCCTCCTAAGATCGCTTGGGACACGCCGCGCATGTTGCGCAGGAACCTGCGCCCGTTGCCGACTGGCAGCTCGTACCGCCCAGCCACGGTGAAGGCATGCCGCTGGTCGAAGTTCGATCGCCCTCGGTCAAGTCGCAGGTTGCGCGTGTCGAGGGCACCGGCCCCTCCCGTGCTGAAGTTGTCGATTGCCGATGAGGCATCATCGATCGACTTGCCGAACGTGTAGTTGATGCGGTAGAAGAGGCCGCTGCGGCTGCGACGCCGGAGCGAGGCCTGCATCGCGTGGTACGTCGAGTTCGATCCGAAGGATGTGTAGTTGATGGCATTGAAGCCGTCGATCGGCCGGGGGAAGGTCAGATTCCCGTTCGCGGCCTCCACGGCGAGCTTGAGGTCGCGGACCGGCTGGTTGTAGTCGTAGCGCCTCTGCAGGTGGCTGCCCTTCGAACCGACGTAACCCACCTCGAGGGCCTGGCCACCGCCCAGGTCGCGCTCGACCGTGAAGTTCCAGGACTGCAGGTACGCAGTCGGAGGATCCGGGTCAAATCCGTTGACGTTCTGTATCCCGCCCCCTTGGACGCGCTCGCGGCCCTGCGGAAATGGATTCTGCAAGGTCGGCGGCGGGATCCTAGCGTTCGCCGAAGAGTTGTAGACCTCTTGGAACGTGAACGGGAAGACCCCAGCCAGCTGGTTGCGGACCGGCCCAAGCAGGTAGCCCTGGTAGAACACACCGTAGCCCCCTCGCACCACGTTGCGGTTGTTGCCGAACGGGCGCCACGCGAATCCCACCCGTGGCGAGAAGTTGTTGTAGTCGGGATCGATCAGGTGACGCGTCATTCCGACGTCGGGCGCCAAGACCGTGCGGTCCGCCAGGCCTTGGGCTTCCAGCAGATCCTCCAGGCCGGACAGCGACCTGTCGCTGGCCAGCACGACCTTGTTCAGGCCGGGATGGTAATTCGACATGCGGTCGTTGAGGTCGTACGGCGGCATCTCGACCTCGTATCGAAGGCCGAGATTGAGCGTCAGATCCGGGCTGACCTTCCAGTCGTCGTTGATGAACAGCCCGAAGCCGAAGGCACGCATCTCGTTGAAGGTGGTCTGGACGCGCCGGTTGACGCTCTGCAGGCGCCCCAGCAGCAGGTCTCCGACGGTGTGCCGGGTGAACCGCCTGCCGAAGCGGAAGGAACCGCGCACATTGTTCCACTGCGGCTGGTCATACATCGCCCTGGAAGTGTCGAAGCCCATCCTGAGGGTGTGCTTCTGGCGAATCCAGGAGAGCCTGCCGGAAGCCTGCACATCCCAGATCTCCTGTTCGCGGGGCGTGTTCGCGCCTTGGCCCAATGGCCAGTAGCCCTGTAGGGTGACGCGCGGCAGGCCCTTGAGGTGGTCCGGAATGTCCGCCGGCACCGGGAGCCCCAGCGTTGCGGGGTCATCGTCTGCCGCAAGCGAGTAGTAGTAGTTGTCGCGGTGGCTGAAGCCTCCGGCGAATTCCAGGACCAGGGTCGGCGAGAAGGTGTGCGTGTGGCGCAACGAAATCAGGTCGCGCCGATCGATGCCCTCGTCGCCCCAAATCGCGAGGGCGCTGCCCCCGAACGGGTTTTCGGTGTTGTTGAAGCGCTTCTGGTAGCTTACCGAAAAGGTGTCCTTGGCCGAGAAGTTCTGGTCCACCTTCAGCACAATCTGGTGCCAGTCGTCGTCATCGACGGCCGTCGAGATGTTATTGAAGCGGACGTTGTCGCGGCTCGGGAGCGGGTAGAAGTCGATCAGGTTGAGGGCCGCCGGGTCGATCTGCGTTGCTGGAATCAAGTTGTTCGGGAAGCAGCCGCGCTGGACCCGCCGGTTACAGGCACCCCTGCGGTTCGGGTCGTTCAGGTACACAGGCTCCAGCTCCCCGAATGCGGAGCCCGTCCTGATGTCCAGCGACTGGCTGAAGTCCCCCGCGCGCTCCAGGGCCGTAGGCACGTTGCCCAACCGCGTGCGGGCAATCGACTGCACACGCCCCTCATAACTGGCCAAGAAGAAGCTCTTGTTGCGCACAATCGGCCCGCCCAGCGTGCCGCCGAACTGGTGGCGGCGCAGCCGCAGGCGCTCCTCGTCGAAGAAGCCCCTCGCGTCCAGCGCCTCGTTGCGCATGTACTCAAAAGCGGAGCCGTTGAACCTATTGGTCCCGGAGCGCATCGTGATTCCGATGATGCCGCCCGAGAAGCCTCCGTACTCGGCCGAGAAGCCAGACGTCACGACGCGGAACTCCTCCACGGCGTCCAAGGGCGGGCGGACCTGGGCGCCGCCTCCGACAGGGTTTCGGTTGCTTACGCCGTCGACGTAGAAGTTGGTCTGGTCCTGACGGGCCCCGTTGACCGACGCGAACGATCCCTGTCCCCGCGCTCGCGGCATCACACCCGGCACGAGAAAGGCCAGTTCAGTGAAATCCCGGCCCAGCAGCGGGAGATCCTGGATCTCCTCGTAGACGATCACGTCGCCCTTGACCGTTCCGCGCTCCATGTTGATGGTCGGGGCGGCCGACGAGACCGTGATCGACTCGGTGACGGCTCCGATCTGGAGTTGAACGTCCAATCGCAGCTGTTGGCCGGTCTCCAGCTTCAGGCCAGAGCGGACGAACCTGCGGAAGCCGTCGGACGCTACCTCAAGCTCGTAAGGACCGGGCTGGAGGCTGATGAGGGTGTAGTATCCGGACTCGTTTGTCTCCGACTTGGTCTCAATGCCAGTGTCCACGTTGCGGATGAGGACGCTGGCGCCGGGAATGACCGCTTCACCCTCGTCTGTGACCGATCCGGTCACGTTCGCCAAGCTCACTTGCGCCTGCACGGGCGGGGCCAAACAGGCCAGCACCGCGGCGGCGATGACTATACGGATCATCTGAATCCTCCGTCCGAGAATGACATTAGGAACCAAGAACTCGGCCAATGCCGACCGCCGTTAGTCCCGCGGAATCTATGCACTCAACCAAGCCCGAAGGCACAATACCACGCTCTCGCGGGCGCGGAACCTAAATGGATTGAACATCTTGTAAATTCTTCGGCGCGTGTCAGCGCCGGGCACGGGCGGGACGGGTAAGCAGCGATCCCGCCACGAGCGCGAGGGCAGCAGCGGGAACGATCACCGCGACCGGCATAAGGCCCGTTCCGCCGACCGAGTATGGCCCCGCAGTGTTCAGCGAGTCCCAGAAGAACCACGCCCACAGCGACGCCGCCGCCAGAATAGAGGCCGCTGCCCCTACCGCCGTAGCCCGCGGCCAGAACAGGGTGGCCGCAAGCATGGGCAGCAGTCCTGCGAATCCCGTCAGGGCCCAAGTGCCGAGCGCGAAGATCGACTGCGAAGCCACCAGCGAGCACAGGAA
>JAJDWM010000006.1 GCA_022825595.1 Bryobacterales bacterium
TTAAAAGGCCGTTGCTCTACCAACTGAGCTACCACCCCAATCTTGGCCCGGTGCTTCCTCAGGGTACCAGCAGACAGCTGGCCTTGGTCGGCCCCCATTCCCGCAACCCCACGCGCGGCGGCGATGCGCTTTCCATTACCCTCCTGTCGTAGAATCCGGGAACGGCCCCGGCGACAAGCCAGCGGGCCAGTAACGCCCATGCCAGAGATGCAGCGAAGGCTCAGCCTGCTCAACGCAACCAATATCAACATGGCCAACATGGTCGGGATCGGGCCGTTCATCGCGATCGCACTGATCCTGAAGACCTTGGAAGGGCCGCAGGCCTATCTGGCCTGGATAACCGGAACCTTGATCGCGCTGGCGGACGGTATGGTCGTCGCCGAACTCGGAGCATCGATTCCCGCAGCCGGAGGCACTTACGTCTTCCTCAAGGAAGGATTCGGCCCGAAGACCTGGGGGCGTATGCTCGCCTTCCTGTTCGTGTGGCAGGTGCTGTTCGCCGGACCACTAGAGATCGCCAGCGGAAACATCGGCCTAGTGCAGTACCTGAGGGTATTCCTGCCCGATCTGACCGGAATGGAAGGCAAGTTCCTCGCGGCCGGGATCTGCGGCCTCCTCGTGTTCGCGCTCTACCGCCGCATCGACGACATCGCCAAGCTGATGTTCGCGCTGTGGTCAGTGATGCTGCTGACGACTGGCTGGGTCATCATCACGGGCCTGCTCTACTTCGATCCTGCCCTCGCCTTCGACTTGCCCCCGAACGCGTTCGACTTTAGCCTGGACTTCATCGCCAGCCTTGGTACAGGCTCCGCGGAGGTGCTGTACCTGTTCCTCGGGTACTACCAAGTCTGCTACTTGGGCGCGGAAGTGCGCGACCCCGGCCGCACGATCCCCAAAGCGGTGCTGTACTCGGTGCTCGCCGTTGCGGCTATCGACATTGCCATCTCCTTCAGCTTCATCGGCGTTGTCCCCTGGCAACAGGCTATGGAATCTCAATTCTTGGGCGCGCTGTTCATGGAGCAAGCGCTCGGTCCCTTGGCATCGGACGTGCTGGCCGGCATGATTGTTCTGACCGCGTTCGGGTCAATCTTTGCTCTGCTCTTGGGCTATTCCCGGGTTCCGTATGCGGCTGCACGGGACGGCATCTTCTTCCGGTCGCTGGCAGTGCTGCACCCGACCAAGGAATTCCCGCACCGCTCCCTGCTGCTGATGGGGGCCGGCGCCATGGCTGCCAGCTTCTTCAGCCTCGACAATGTCATCAAAGCCCTCATGGCGGCGCGCATCCTGATCCAGTTCGTCGGCCACACCGTCGCGCTGTTCCTGATCCGACGCGACCGCCCAGACATCCAGCGGCCGTTCCGCATGTGGGCCTATCCTCTTCCCGCGATCATTTCGCTGGTCGGCTATATTTATGTCTTCCTCTCGCTGGGCGGCACATTCGTGATGTTCGGCATCGGCACCTTGCTGCTGGGAGCAGCCGTGTATCTTGCCATGGCCCGCCGTCAGCGGCAATGGCCGTTCGCCGGTCGCCCGGCCGAGGTAGAGACCGATGCGTAGCGCCCTGCCCTGCCTCCTCCTTACGATGCCAATCTCCGTTCCCACAGTCGCCGCCGAACCGATCCGGGTGATCGCGATCGGAGCCCATCCCGACGACTGCGACATCAAGGCCGGCGGAATCGCGGCCAAGTTCGCCGAACTGGGCCACAAGGTCCGCTTTGTCTCGGTGACCAACGGCGATGCTGGCCACCAAGCCGAGGGCGGGGGCATGCTGGCCGCCCGCCGACGCGCCGAAGCCCAAGAGTCGGGGCGCCGTCTGGGAATCGAGTACATCGTGCTGGACAACCACGATGGCGAACTCGTGCCCAGCCTGGACGTCCGGATGCAGATCATCCGACAAATCCGCGAGTGGGACGCCGACGTCGTGCTGGCCCCGAGGCCGAACGACTACCACCCGGACCACCGCTACACAGGCATCTTGGTGCAGGACGCCTCGTACATGGTGACCGTCCCCAACCTGGCGAGCGACACACCGGCCATCAGCAAGAACCCGCTGTTCCTGTACTTCTCGGACCGCTTCCAGCGGCCAGCTCCATTCCGGCCCGACATTGTGGTGTCTATCGACGACGTGATCGACAAGAAGTACGCCGGGCTCGACGCGCACGTCTCCCAGTTCTACGAGTGGCTACCCTGGCACGCGGGAATCCTGGACGACGTCCCCAAGGATCCGGGCAAGCGGCTGGAATGGCTCAAGTCCCGGCGCGGCTTCGCACTGCGGCCCGGCTGGAGGGAAGCTGCACGCAAGTGGTACGGGGACGCCGCCGACGGGATTCAGAATGCCGAGGCATTCGAGATCACCGAGTATGGATTCCAGCCGAGCGACGAGCAGATTCGGAATCTCTTCCCGTTCTTCCCGGACTGAGCAGGCTTGGCAGGACCCGCCGAGAGGCTTGGCGGGTACAATTCTCTATGACGTGCGCAGCTTGGTGACCCGCACCTGCGTTTCCGCCCTCGTGTGCGGCCTCCTTGCCTCCCACGGCTCTGCCGCGGACTTCCGACGGGACGTCCGGCCAATCTTCTCCGACCGATGCTACACCTGCCACGGCCCGGACGCCGCGACGCGAATGTCTCCGCTTCGGCTGGACACGCAGGAGGGCGCACTAGGGCGGGCGTCAACCGGACGGCCGGTCATCTCCCCGGGCAACCCTGACGAGAGCGAACTGATCCTGAGGCTCGTTGCGGAGGACCCTGCCCGCAGGATGCCCCCGCAGGCTTTGGGACACGACCCGCTGAGCCCCGCAGAGATAGACACCCTACGGGAGTGGGTCCGCGCCGGTGCCGAGTGGGCACATCACTGGGCGTTCGAGCCGGTCCGCCGTCCCGATCCGGGTGCGAGGTCTGCCAGCGCCTGGGAACGCAATCCGATCGACCGGTTTGTCTTGGCGCGGATGCAGGCCGCCGGGCTGACTCCCTCGCCCCAAGCCGACAAGGCCAAGCTCCTGCGGCGCGTCTCATTGGACCTGACCGGCATCCCCCCGACCGCGGAGGCGATTCGGGCGCTGCTTGCGGATCGATCTCCTCAGGCCTACGAAGGAGCGGTAGACCGGCTGCTGGCATCGCCGAGGTTCGGCGAGCGGATGGCGTTTCGGTGGCTTGAGGCCGCCCGCTATGCAGACACCAACGGCTACCAGAACGACCAAGAGCGGGACATGTGGCGCTGGCGGGACTGGGTGATCGAGGCGTTCAACGCCAACATGCCCTTCGACAGGTTCACGGTCGAACAGCTGGCCGGAGACCTGCTCCCCAATCCAAACCTTGAGCAACGCATCGCCACGGGCTTCAACCGCAATCACCGCGGGAACGCCGAGAACGGGACCGATCCCGAGGAATATCAAGTCGAGTACGCGATTGACCGGCTGGAGACCACCGGGACCGTGTGGCTCGGTTTGACGGTCGGGTGCGCCCGCTGCCACGATCACAAGTACGACCCGATCTCGCAACGGGAGTTCTACAGGTTCTACGCCTACTTCAACAACGTCTCGGATCGCGGCCGCTACTACAAGTACGGCAACACACCTCCGATCGTTCGGGCCCCCACCCGAGAGCAGCGCGAGAACCTCGCGAACCTCGACCGGACCATCGCCGAACTTCAGCGCCGCGTAGGCGAGCATTCCCAGAACGTCCAAGAGGTAGCCCGAGCGGCAGACCTGGCCGCTGCGGAGGAATGGTCCCACTCGGAAGGCCTGGTCGTGCGACGGACATTCGATGCCGCGGGATCGGAGCCAGTTGGCATCAGCGGGCGGGCGGCGCGTTTCGACGGCAAGCGCCACTTCGACCTTGGGGACCGCGCCAACTACGACTTCTACGATCCGTTCACGATCTCCGCATGGGTACGTGCTGAGGGCCCGACCGGGGGCATCGTGTCGCGCTACCTTCCCACCGGGCCAAAGGGCTTCGGCCTCTTCTTGGTGGACGGCAAGCTGCAACTACGCATCGACACGGCGAGCATCTCCGACCGGACCCGCATCGAGTCGGCGGATCCGCTGCCGTTGGGCGAGTGGGTCCATGTCGCCGCGACCTACGACGGCTCCCGCAACACAGCCGGGATGCGGCTGTACTTGGACGGACAGCCCGCCAAGGCCAATTCCCTGATCGACGAGTCGCTCAACTCCACGAAGGCCAACGCGCCGTTGCGCATCGGCCACGGGCCGGGGCCAACCGACCGCTTCACCGGGCTCATGGACGACACTCGGCTGTACTCCCGGGCGCTGAGCGCCTCGGAGGTCTCCGTCCTCGCCGTACGCGAGACGCCCGCCGAGATCGCCAGAATGCCGCCGGAGAGGCGCAGCGAAGCCCAGCGCGAGAAGCTTCGGCGCGCATTCTTGGAGCACGGCGCCCCACAATCAGCCAAGAACGACTGGAAGCAGTTGCGCGAACTTCGGCTGGAACGGGAAGCGTTCCTGTCCACACTGCCGACGGTCATGGTGATGGACGAGCGCCGGGATCCGAGGCCCACGCACGTGCTGTTCCGGGGAGCGTTCGACGCCCCTCGGGAACGGGTCGAGCCGGGCCTGTTCTCTGCCCTGCCCCCGATGCCCTCAGGAACCCCCAACGACCGCCTCGGGCTCGCTCGCTGGCTGACAAGCGATAGCCACCCCCTCACGGCGAGGGTGACGGTCAACCGCTACTGGCAGATGCTGTTCGGCAGGGGGATCGTCTCCACTTCGGAGGACTTCGGGTCGCAAGGCGCAGCCCCTACGCATCCCGAGCTGCTGGACTGGCTGGCGGCGGAATTCATGCAGGGCGGCTGGGACGTTAAGGCCTTGCTGCGGCTCATCGTCACGAGCGCAACGTACCGCCAGTCGTCGGCAGTGAAGCCAGAGCTGCTCGAAACCGATCCCGACAACCTCCTGCTTGCGCGCGCGCCTCGGCTCAGGCTTCCGGCGGAAGCGATCCGGGATCAGGCGCTCGCGGTCGCCGGGCTCCTGTCTCCGGAGTCTGGAGGGCCGTCCGTGAAACCCTACCAGCCCGGAGGGCTGTGGAAGGAACTGTCCAACTGGGGAGCCTACCGGCACGACCGGGGCGACAAGCTCTACCGCAGGAGCCTCTACACATTCTGGAAGCGGACGCTCGGCCCGCCCGCCATGCTGGCATTCGACGCTGCTGCCCGCGAGACATGCGTCGTGCGGCAGGAGCGCACGAACACGCCGATCCAGGCCCTCAACCTGATGAACGACCCGACGTACAACGAGGCAGCCCGTCTCTTTGCCGAGCGCATGCTGCGCGAAGGAGGGCAGAATGACGCCGACCGGCTGGCCTACGGATTCCTGCTGGCCACTGGTAGAGAGCCCGCCGAAGGCGAGGCAGGCGTACTGGGCGACAGCCTCAGCCACTACAGGGACCGCTTCCTGACAGCGCCGGACGACGCCGACCGGATCTTGGCGGTGGGCGAAGCCGGGCGGAATGCCAGCTTGGAAGCCCCAGAATTGGCAGCTTACACGACGGTGGCCAGCATGCTGCTGAACTTGGACGAGACCATCACCAGGGAATAGACCATGACGTTCGACCCTCGCCACGCCCTGACCCGCAGGCAGCTGTTCGGATCCTCGGCGCGCGGGCTGGGAGTCGCCGCCCTCGCGCACCTTCTGGCAGAGGAC
>JAJDWM010000355.1 GCA_022825595.1 Bryobacterales bacterium
CTTCCTCCCCGACGTCAGGCGGCCAGCGACGACAAACTGGGACTTTTCCGTGTTCAAGAACTTCTCCGTTACCGAGGCCCTGCGGCTGCAAGTCCGAGCCGAGTTCTTCAATTTCACCAACACGCCCGTCTTCGGGAGCCCGAACACTGCAGTAAACAACCGGAACTTCGGTCGGATCACCGGACAGGCAAATGCCCCGCGTCAGATCCAGTTCGGTCTCAAGCTGCTGTGGTGAGGCGCGTCCGGCCGATCTGCATCGGGAACGCTGGAGACAGGCGGGACTTGTGAGTACCTTCACTCGACGCGGATTCGTGGGAGCCGGGGCCGGGCTGGCCGCCGGCGCATCCCGGGCCCAGACGGCCATGCCCAGCGTGCTGTTCTTCATGCTCGACCAGTGGCGCTTCGACTGTCTGGGAGCGAACGGAAACCCTGTCATCCGGACTCCGAACCTTGACCGGCTGGCAGCACGCTCGGCCAACTTCACCCAAGCCTGCGTTCAGGCGCCGGTCTGCGTGCCATCCCGCATCAGCTTTCTGACAGGCCGCTACCCGCACTCGCACAAGAACAGGGTGAACTACACGCCATACCGGCAACCCGAAGCCATGATGCAGCGCCTGTTCGGAGAAGCCGGGTATGCGACCGGCTCGGTGGGCAAGCTGCACTTCCACCCACCCACCGCCGACCACGCGCGGAGCACGGGATTCGACCGAGTGCTGCTCGACGACGGCATTCCACGAACGGATCCCTATTCCGACTACGTGAAGTGGAGAAATGCGAGCGATCCCAAGCGCGATGTGCACTATCGCGCAACGGTCCGGCCGCCGCCAGACGGGGGGAACCCGCATCGCGCGGTGATCGACCGCCAGTACACTCCGACCAGTTGGACGGCGCGGGAGACCCTCGGCATGCTTCGAGAGTTCGCCAGCTCCGAGAAGCCGTTCTTCCTGTTCTCCTCCTTCTTCAAGCCCCATTCGCCCCACACGATTCCGGAGCCGTATGACGCCCTCTACAACGATGTAGAGATTCCGCTGCCAGAGAGAGTGGGCCTCGACTACATCCAAACCCTGCCTCTGCCGGTAAGGAAGATGATCCTTCGGGGGTCGCCGCCCTATGGAATGGCCCGCCGTGACCTGCAGTGGCGGTATCGGAGCTATTACGGAGACGTGACTTGGCTGGACGAGGAAATCGGCCAGATCCTGCTGGAGCTCGACCGACTCGGGCTGGCCTCCGAAACGATCATCATCGTCACCACCGACCACGGCGACCAGATGCTCGAGCACGGTCTCATGGGGAAGAACGTCTTCTTCGAGGATTCAGTCCGCATCCCGCTGCTTGTCAGTTGGCCCGACCGCATAAGGCCGGGCGTGTACTCGGAACTAGTCGAGACCGTGGACCTGCTGCCCAGCCTGCTGGAGCTATGCCAGCTGCCCGTCCCGGATAGCGTCCAAGGCGCGAGCTTCGCGCCGCTCGTTGCCGGAAGCCGCAGCGAATACACGTCCCGGGAAGCCCAGTTCGCCGAGAACATCATGCCCGAGGTGATCACCAATGGAGACGAGGGGTATTTCTTCGTGCCTGGCAAGGGGATTGCTGGCGTGCGCCACCCCGATGCAAAGATGGTCCGCACAAGCCGCTGGAAACTGAACTACTACGTCGGCCACGGCGGCGAGTTGTACGATCTCAGGAACGATCCCGGCGAACGGAGGAATTTGTACGGCGATCCCCGCCACCGGGGAACGGTCGCAGAGCTCAAGGGCCTGCTGCTGGACTGGCTGGTGACGGCCGATGAGAACGACCAGATTGCACGTCGCTGGCTGATCTAGCGGCACAGTGCGTGCAACACCCGCCGCTGTCCCGCCGCCCGCTGCATTACCGTCAAGCCGGGTCCTCAGCAGGCCCGCAGGCATTGGCCCCCGAGAGGCGACTGCGACACCTCGGAGGGTAGTGAGGATGGGTCACTCGTGTCCCGCGCTGGGCTGTGGTGCTCGGGCGGGCATCCGAAGAGCAGACGCAGCTACTGGGATTGCACAGCGAGACTGTCTTGGTACCGGGGTCGCTGAGGCGAGTGGCGCCTTCGGGCAGCCCTGCTAGTCACGCCTTGTGCCCGGCACTCGGCGGCCACCGAGGTTGGGCTCGGACGCACGGAACGGTCAGCGCTGCTGTGATGCGACCGCATTCCCCCAGAAGCTGGCGGTGTGGGTCCTGAGTTCCTCCGTGCAACTCGATACCCCCTGTCGCCGAGCGGCCGCACCCCTGTCCGGCAATTCGACCTCCAGGCGCCACGGCAGCGCGTCCGACGGAGGCTGGCGTCACCCTTCCATCAAGTGTCGCGGGTTCGAATGGCTCTCCGCAAGCGCTGCCGAGGAACGGTAACTGAGGCCCCCATAGGGAACTCGCCTGTCGGATATCGCCGTGTCAGTCTCTCACTCTCATTACGATCGCAGTGCGGTCGTCGCTCGGCTCGGCCTCCGCGTCGAATGCTGCGACGTCCTGAAACAGCTCGTCCAGGATCTCTAGGGCGGACCGCTCCCAGTGAGCCTGCAAGATCTCCAAGATGCGGCGTTCTGCGTATGAATCCCCTCTTGAGTTGACAGTCTCGCCAAACCCGTCGGACACGCACAGCACCACGTCGCCGGAACGGAGCTTGAGGGTAGTGCTGTCGTAGGTGGTGTTCTGGAACATTCCGAGCGGAATACCTTCGACAGCAATCTGGCGGGCCTTGCCGTCGCGAATCACAAACGGAAACGGCATTCCCGCGCTAGCGATCTCCAATACGCGGTCACTGGCCCGCCAAGACGCGAAAGACGCCGCGACAAACTTCGCTTCTATCTTGCGATCCAGCAATGCCTGGTTCACACTCGCGAGCGTGGCAGCCGGCGGACGGTTAGGCTCCGCGAAGCTTCGGAACAGACCGCTGGCGAGCGCAGCGTAGATCGCCGCAGCCGCACCCTTGCCACTGACGTCGGCATTCAGGATCCCAAACCATCCGGCCTCGCGATAGAAATCGAACAGGTCGCCAGACACCACCGCTGCGGGCGCATTCCGCGCCGCAACCTCGAGACCCTCCACGCTCATGGGCGCGCTCGGCAGCAGATGGTACTGAAGCGCTCGCGCCGCGACGAGGTCGGCTGCCATGCGCGCCTCGTTGCGCGCTGTCTCCTCGTGAAGGCGTGCGTTCTCGATCGCGGCCGCGCACTGTGGCGCTAGGAGTGTCAGAGTCGCCAGATCGTCCTTGCCGAACCGGGCCTCACTGACGCTTTCAAGATCCAGGACGCCCACAAGCTTGCCCTTGAGAAGCAGGGGAACGGCCACCTCAGACTGAATCTCGGGCATGAATTCGATATATCTTGGATCGTTCGCCGTGTTCTTTACCAGGACAGGCTCTCGAGTCGCGGCAGCCTGCCCGACGAGCCCATCGCCGATGCGAAGGTCGCTCCAGCGAACACACTCGTCGAACTTGACGCCCAGATAGTGCCGCAGATAGGGGCCCAGTGGATCCTTCAGGTAAATCGCAAAGGCGTCGTAGGGAATCAACCGGCGCACCAATGCCGCAATCTTGTGGAGCAGCTCGTCGAGGCTGAGAAGGGTCGAATACTCTTCCGCCACCCTGTGCAGCGTCTCCAGCTTGGCGCGTTGCTTCTCCTTGGCCGCGTAGAGCTGGGCAACATCGATCGCCAGCGAGAATCTGGACGCAACCAGCTCGAGCAGGTCCGACACTCGCGAGTCGAAGGCAGCCGGATCGGCCGACTGCAGGTCTACGACTGCGACCACGCGATCGCGGGCCACCAGCGGGACTGCAACTTCACTGCGCACTGAGGCCACGCCACGCAGGTAGCGGGGCTCTCGATCTACGTCGTCAGCCGAGACCGTCCTTCGAGTCATCGCCGCAAACCCGGTCAGCCCTTGGCCCGGTCTTACCCTGAGAGTCTTCACGAGGTCCTCAGGAAGGCCCTCGGCATGGGCGATCCGCAAGTCCCCGCCCTCTTGCGGGAGGAGGACGCAGTACATTTCGTAGTCGACGATCCTGCGGACGATCCGCGCCATCTCGCGCAACAGCGCATCGAGATCCAGGGAGTTCGCCGCAGCCGCCTCGGAGGCATCGAGCAGTACGGAGATTCCTTCGTTCCCGCCGACAACGTCGCGAGGAAGCTCCAAGAGGTGCCCGGCGTCCGCCATGATTGCTCCGGCAGCCTCCGATAATCGCCGGGCGGAGCACACCGGGAGCCTAAACAGCAGCTCCCATCACGGGCCGATCATCCCTGCAGTTTCAGACTAACCCACCTCGTGCCGGCTTGCGGTGGGCTCTCGATCACGATGCGACGGTAATCCGGGACTGGGACCGTCCGATCAAAGGCCTGGTCTAAAGGCCCTGAGAGTGCCGCATCCTCCTACGTGGAATGCAGTGCCACACAGTGGCCCGTCTCTGATGCGCTCCCCGCCATCCGTTCGGTCCATTGACGGCACTTTGCTAGCAATCGGGACCGAGGCCCAGTTCCGTCCGGCGCGGCTCTCCCATGTGCCCCATTACGGATCCGACTAGCCCAGTGCCGGTCGTCGCGGTGACCCTTGCTCTCTTGCAGCCTTGCCCGTGCATGTAGACGGACTGGGTCCCGTATGGTGGACTCCACCCCTTATCGGCCAAGTAACGAGTGTCCTAAAGGACCGGCGTCAACTCGGGTCGCCCGTGTCTCGGTCGCCTGCTGGCAGCGCCGCCTGCCAACCCGCTCGAAGTTCCTCGGCAAGACGCTCGCGGACGTCGGCATGATCGGGTGACGTGGCGAGGTTGACGAATTCCCGAGGATCGCTGGCGAGGTCGTACAGTTCGTACTCGATAGCTCGCGAGCCCTCAAGGGGCGACCACTCGGTGTAGCGATAGTCGGCTGTCCGAACTGAACGGCCGTGTGCGCCGTTCCGCTTCGCCTCGGAGAAGACGGCGCTCTTCCATGGAATGTGCGGATCCCTGAGCAGGGGTAGGAAGCTGGTGCCTTCCAGTCCCTCTGGTGCGGGCAGGCTACAGAGTTCTGCCAAGGTCGGGTACAGGTCGACAAGCTCCACCAGCCTGGCCGTGCGAACCCCCGCTGTCCCGTTAGGCACGCGAACTATGAGAGGTACGCGCGTGGATTCCTCGAATTGCGTGTGCTTGCGCCAGAGTCCCCCATGCTCTGCTAGGTGGAAGCCGTGGTCGCTCACGAACACGACGATCGTAGAGTCCGCCAGTCCAAGCGCATCGAGCGATTCCATCAGCAGCCCGACTTGGACATCGATCAGCGTGACGGTTGCGTGGTAGGCAGCGATGGCTTGACGCTTCTGCTCGTCGCTGTGGTCGGGATCCTCGGGGTAGCCGCCGACGGCGGCTGCCGGGATGTCGGAGCGGTCATCCGCGGGTTCGACCGGCAGCATGACCTCGGAGATCGGGTGCTCTTCGAAGAACGATGCCGGCGCGACCCACGGCTGGTGGGGCTTGTGGAATCCGGCAGCTATGAAGAACGGCCTGTCGCCGTTCTCCCGCATGAGCTCGATCACCCTCCGGGTGGTCCGTCCGTCGGGCGTCTCGGCCTCGGTCTCGTCCGTGGCGCGCCACGTCAATGGCATGCCAGTTGGACGACCGAGGTGCTCGAGGATCTTCGCTCGCGAAAGGCCGTCCTCGGATCCCTCGATCCACGAATTGTCACGGACCTCGGAATGGTCCGTGCCCGGCAGGTAGTGCTCCCTCCGGGCCGCGTTCTCGGAGACATCCCAGGAGACGGAGCCCTCATACCTACCGTGGGCAACCTTCCCCACCCTCGCCGTGAAGTAACCGTGTGATCGAAAGTGCTCGGGAAGCATCGCGACATCGCCCATGTGGTGCCGAGGCTCGACGAAGTTTCCGTAGACGTCCGTCGACATCGGGCGGCGGCCACTCAGGAACGACGCACGGGACGGGTTGCATAGCGGGTCTTGGGCATACGCCCGGTCGAACTGCACAGCGCTCGCCGCGAGCCTGTCGATATTAGGGGTCACGGCCGTCGGATACGCGTCGTACGTGCCGAGGGCTACGTTGAGGTCGTCAACGACGATGAACAGGACATTCGGGCGGTCCGTCTTCCCGGCTGGCGAGTCTGACCCGCAGCCAAGGGAGAGGAAGAGGGCCAGGCATGCCCAGACGAGCAGGCCCGCGCCCCATCCAACCCTCCCTGGTCGCCGGACTTCCGTGTGTGCAATGGACTGCCGCATTGCCATCAATATTAGGGCCAGAAGGGAAGCTGCGGGCATCTCGGGTGAGCGCTGCGGTCATCTCCGAAGAATCGACGGGGCGCGAATTGCGGGAGAAGCGCGGACCGTAGCTCCGATTGGCACGGGCGGGCAGGCTGCTCCCCGCGCCAGGGGCATCGCTTACCATGTGGATGCCGATCCGGCCGGTGGGCGGGCAGTGCAAACTTCCCGACCGCTCCAGCCGAGCACATCGCGGGGGTAGGCGTGGTCTTCGTCCTCTTGCTTGGTGCGCGTCCAAGGCGGCATCGGCGTTGGGCCCGGCTTCCTCTGGGGCCGAGCCCGAGTCCAGCGCTCCGGCTGGTCCGCGCTGGAGGTTGAGACTGGAACTGGGAGGAAGCATGGCACACATCACGCGCCGTCAGGCGATGGGCGCCGCTCTGGCGGGACTGGCCGCACCGGCCGCCGCCCAGAGCAACAAGGAGACGCTCGGGGCCGCCATCATCGGGACTGCGCACTCGCACGCGCTGGGGCACCTTGAGGCGATTCGGGACTCCGAGAACTATCACTTCGTAGCGGCTGCCGAGCCCGATCCCGTGCTGTTGGAGAAGGCACGGGCCAATCCACGGTGGCAGGGGGTGCGATGGACCAGCGTGGAGGACATCCTCTCCGATGGGGAGGTTCAGATGGTCTGTGTCGAGACCGATCCTCTCGACGTACTGCCCTACTCCTTGGCCAGCGTGCGTGCGGGCAAGCACACCAAGATCGACAAAGCGCCGGGGGTCAACCTCGACTTGCTGCGACGCATCTACCGCGAAGCTCAGGACCGTAGCGTTGTGGTACAGATCGGCTATGTTTACCGCTACAACCCGGCCTTCCGTCTGGCCCGGCGCGCGATTGAGGGCGGGTGGCTAGGCCCGGTGCGGTCAGTTCTGTGCCAGATGAACGACACGCAAACTCCCGAGAGCCGCCGGCGCCTCGACCGCTACCCGGGCGGGCAGATGTACGAGATCTGCTGCCACATGATCGATGCCCTGATCTGGCTGATGGGCCCACCGAAGCGGGTCAGCTCCGTGCTGCGCCAAAGCAAGCCGCAGCAGGACGGCATGGAGGACGATGTCGTCGGGACATTCGAGTTCGATCCTGCGGTGGCGACCGTCAAGAGCCACACCCGCAACGGCGACCGGTACTTCTACATCTTCGGGGAGAAGGGGTCGATCCAGATCGACAGTCCGGACCGGCCCGAGGTGCGACTCTCGCTCAGCGAGCCGAACGGCGAGTTCCCGTCCGGAACGCGGAGCGTCCCCGTAGGCCCGTCTCGGCGCTACCTTCCCGACATGGACGACTTGGCCGGTGCCATCCGCGAAGGTCGCTGGGTCGAGCATTTCACGCCGGAGCACGACCTGGCAGTGCAGCGGGCTCTTCTGCAGGCCTGCGGCATGGGCGTGTAGGTCAGAGCGCGGCACGCACCGCGCAGTCGTCTGGGCGACTGCTGGTATCTTGGGACCCGGCCTAGGGCCGAGTCTTGCCCCAATGCCAGCGACCAGTCGCCGTCCTACCGGCACGATCGGATTCCCGGTCACGCCATGGGACTCGGACATGGAACTAGACGAGCCGACCCTGCGGTTGTACGCAGGCCGCATGGCGGACAGCGGGCTCGACGCGCTGTGCTTCTGCGGAAGCAACGGAGAGCTCCACGCCCTGGGATTGGACGAGTACGAGCGCGTCTGCCAGGTGGCCGGCGAGGCTGTTGGTGATCGTGCCTACCTGATCTTTGGCGTAGGGCAGAGCTGGAGGAATGCCAAGCTGCAGGCAGGCTGCGCCCGGCGCGCGGGTGCGGACGCCGTGCTGTGCGTCGCCCCCTACATGGGAGATGCGAATGACCCTGGCTTGGCCGAGTATTACCGGGCTGTTGCCGGCGAGGCGGGAGTCAGCGTCATCCTCTACCAGACGAAGTGGAGTGGCACGCTGGCGCTGCCCATTCTGGAGCGACTGGCCAGTGTCGAGAACATCAGCATGGTCAAGGACGAGAACGGTGACCTCTCGCACTACCTGGCCGTCCGCCGTGAATTCGGCGACCGGTTCCGGTGGATCAACGGGATGGCGGAGCCGTTCGTGCCGAGCTACTGGAAGCTTGGAGTGAAGACGTTCACCTCCGGGCTGGCTTGCTTCATGCCAGATGTCACACTCAGGATTCGGGAGCTGGCCCGCGCGGGAGACTTCCCGGCGGTGAACCGGATCCTTGACGATGTGGTGCTTCCGATGTACGAATTGCGGAATCGGCGCCCAGGGTACAAGGTCTCCATGATCAAGACCGCCATGGCCTTGGCAGGCCTGCCGGCGGGAGGTGTCCGGCCTCCGCTCGTCCCGATGGCTCAGTCGGACCGTGAAGACCTGCGAAGATTGATGTCGCGACATGGAATGCTCGCCGATTAGGATCGACCTGCGCCGGCGCTCGGCCCGGAGAGCTTTGGCGTCGCTTGGCGGCTTGCTGCTCGCCGCAGGGTCCCTCTGTTCCCAGCCAGCGGACCCGGGCACTCCCAGTCCGCCTCCGCGGCAGATCGCCCCGGTCATGAGCCACGTCCACGCGGACTGGCTGACGCGGCCGGAACGCGTTCAGGAGGAGCAGCCGGATCGGCTCGTCAGGGCCCTTCGGATTCCAAAGGGGGCCACCGTGGTCGATCTAGGCGCTGGTGTGGGCTACTTCACCTGGCGGTTGGCCCGCGCCGTGGGCTCAGGCGGGAGGGTGATCGC
Source organism: Bryobacterales bacterium (assembly GCA_022825595.1). GTDB lineage: Bacteria > Acidobacteriota > Terriglobia > Bryobacterales > UBA6623 > VXMF01. Next base: position 8,941 of record JAJDWM010000355.1, read on the forward strand.
CACCGACATCCAGCCGGAGATGCTCGAGATGCTCGCCGCGAACATGCGCAAGCGGGGCCTGGGCAACGTCACCACCGTTCTCGCAAAGGACGACGACCCCGGGCTACCCAGCGGCAACGTGGACTTGGTCCTGATGGTCGACGTCTACCATGAGCTCTCTCGGCCACGCCTGAACCTGGAGCGCATCCGGACGGCGCTCAGCGCCGGCGGACGGCTCGTGCTCGTCGAGTACCGCGACGAGCCGCAGATCCCCATCCACCCGCTGCACAAAATGAGCGTCGCCCAAGTCCGTGCGGAGGTCGAGCCGGCCGGCTTCGAACTCGTTGAAGTGCTCGGTTTCCTGCCTTCCCAAGACGTAATTATCTTCACACCGGTTCAATAGCTGCGCTACTTGGCCCCTGACCGCGGTTGTGACGGGGCCCGCCCTGCCTCAGTGGACCGAGTCGCCCACCACTCTGGTGAACTGTGGGCTGTCGATGACCGCCCGCAGGTCGGGGTCGCGGCGCGCCCATGAGCGGAAGTTGGAGTCGATTTCGATCGCCCTGCCGAGATCCTTACTGGCAAGGTTAGTCTTCCCGCCCAACGCCCTAGCCACGCACTTGAGGTAATAGAGGTCGCCCGACCCCGGATCCTTGGCGAGGCCCTTGTTGAGGACGCGCACCGCATCGGTCAGCTTGCCCTTGTTGAGCAGTTCGACGCCGCGGTGGTAGTGGTCCTCAACCGTCTCCAGAAGCGGGCGTCGCTTGCGGCGGTTGCGACAGATGCTCAGGTAGACGCCAGCACGGTGGCTGACGCACGGGTCGGGTCCGGCGACCACTTTCTCCATCATCCTGCGGGCCGCGGCGTACTTGTGCCCTTGGAAGAGCTTGGTGCCGCGCTCAAACTGCTCGCGCTGCACGACCTCCGGACTGCGGCGCCTTGCGCGAGAGCGCCGACGCTTGACCGGGCGCTTCGCGCGCTGATTACTCTCACCCTGCATGGGGGTGACAGCCCGGGTTCAGACGAATGGAGTGCGAGGTCGGTGAAGTGCGGCCCCGCCCGAACATCCCGGGCGGTGTGCGGTACTTATATCAGATCGCCGCGCTGCGCGCAAGTCCCCCTGCGAGGCTGGGAGGCGGAGGGGTAGCTCTTGCACTTTTTGGGGCGAGCCTCTTGGTGTGCCGGGCCAGAGCCTGCTGCCGTTGCCCGGCGCCTGAAGGGAAGTCAACGTGGCCCGGTGCGGCTGGTACAC
>JAJDWM010000671.1 GCA_022825595.1 Bryobacterales bacterium
CTGACTCTCAACCTGCCTTCCGAAGCCGTTAAAGACACACTCCGCAGATTTAGGCGCCCTGAAGTCTCCTTTTCATAAGCCCGCAACCGCGCATCCCACCGGATACCGCAGAATGGTGTAGCCTTCGAATGCGGAAACAGAGTCGGCTGTCTACCCTGAGCCCAAATCTCCGCCCCCGACTACGAGACCTCTTCCGAAGACGTCTCGGTCGCGGTCGACAAGTGCTCCGTCAGTGGGGCCGTGCGGGCTTCCGACGATCTTGCGCAGTTCATCAACGGCCTTCCTCTGGGGCTGATAGAACTAAGCACCTCACAAGCCAAGAGAGGTCAACGAGGTGGTGCTGCAAGCTGAGTCGGGCCGGCTAGAAGCGATGCAAAGCGGCCGAGCATCAAACGGTCTGTGAGGCCTTCCATGGAGGGACGCTATGGAGTGGGTGCGTCATCCGGCCATTCACAGACTCGCTGATACGAGGACCACGGCGCAGAGGCAGGACACTTGGTGTTTCTTTCAGGCCCACGGCGCTCAAGATCGTACCGCCAAGGGAGCATGGCGCGTCCGCGGCCGATAGACTCCTCCACCAGAGGAGGCCCAATGAGGGCACGTCATTGGCAGACGCATTTCGGGAAATCGCTCATGCCGCTAGCAGGCTGCGTTTCGATTCGCACGATTCGGATCGTGCAATTGTCCATTCGGCGCGACCACAGATGCGAACCTTGAACTGATGGCATGGGGCTTGACTCGGAGCACGCTGCTCGGTCAGCCTAAGCAGAGTGTCTGTACGAATCCAAGCGATCCTCGCAATAATGTCCCTTCCTGTTGCGTGCTCGCCTCCCGAGGCCGGCCGTGACGCACGTCCCAACGTGATCCTGATCATGACCGACGACCAAGGCTGGGCGCAGCTCGGTTCTCACGGCGACCCTGTGTTGCAAACGCCACACTTGGACTCGTTGGCAGCTGAGAGCGTCGAGATGACGCGCTTCTACGTCTCACCGGTCTGCGCTCCCACTCGAGCGGCGCTGATGACGGGGCGGTACAACTACCGGACGGGCGTGGTGGACACGTACTTGGGCCGCGCCATGATGCACCCCGACGAGGTTACGATTGCCGAGATCCTGGCCTCGGCGGGCTACCGGACAGGGATCTTCGGAAAGTGGCACCTTGGCGACAACTACCCGCAGCGCCCAATAGACCAAGGCTTCAACGAAGCCGTCGTCCACAAGGGAGGGGGCATCGGACAGCCCTCCGACCCGCCGGGCTCCGACTACTTCGATCCAATCCTGTTCCGCAACGGTACGCAGGAGTCGTTCAGCGGCTACTGTACTGACGTCTACTTTGACGAAGCCATCCGCTGGATAGGCGACGGGAGTGGCGAACCGTTCTTCGCGTACATCCCGACCAACGCGCCGCACTCGCCCTATCTGGTGCCCGACTCGTACCGCGAGCCGTATGCCGAGCAAGGCCTCTCTGACAAGGACGCCCGCATCTACGGCATGATCACGAACATCGACGACAACGTTGGAAGGCTGATGGCCCACTTGGACGCCAACGGGCTGACAGGTAACACCATCTTCATCTTCATGACCGACAACGGACCGACGACCCGGCTGTACAATGCCGGGCTCAGGCTTCAGAAGGGAAGCGTCTACGAGAACGGCATACGCGTGCCGTTCTTTGCCCGTTGGCCCGATGAACTCTCGACCCGCAAGACCGACCAGCTCGGCGCGCACATCGACGTTGTGCCCACACTCCTCTCGGCCACGGGCACAGCCCCGCCATCGGACCTGCACTTCGACGGCATCGATCTGCTCCCTCTCTGGAGGGGAGAGGTGGAGTCGCTTCCCGAGAGAACCTACTTCGTGCAGGCACATCGCGGTGACGCGCCTCAGCTGTACCGAGCGTTCGCCGCAGTTGAGCAGCGGTACAAGCTAGTGCAGGCGATCCGTTTTGCCCGGCCGGAGCCGGAGCCGGCTGAGTTGGAGGCACTTGAACTGTACGACCTCATCTCTGACCCCGGGGAACAGAACGACTTGGCAGCGGAGCGCACAGAGGTTCTCAAGCGGATGAAGGAATCGTATGAGCGCTGGTTCGAGGACGTCTCTTCTACGCGCGGGTTCGATGCAGTTCGATTCGCGGTCGGAAGCGACGCCCAGCCCGATGTCACACTGACCCGACAGGACTGGCGCATGGTCACACCGGACGGGTGGGGGCGTGGCGATCCCGTCTTGGGTCGGTGGGAGGTCGAATCGGCAGCTACCGGACCCTATGACGCCACGGTTGTCTTTGGCGAGCCGGCCTCTGCGGGTGGCATTGCGACATTCGCCTTCCGCGAGACGGAGCTGACGGCCAATCTGGCTGCCGGCCAGCAAGAGGTGCGGTTCGAAGGCATAGAGCTTCCAGAGGGAGAGGGAGCCATCGAAGTGCGCCTAGAGATCGGCGACGCGACCCGAGGCGCGTGGCAAGTGCACCTAGTTCGTCAGTGATGGCGGTGCGATCGAGACTTGGAATGGCCAAGAGATGCAAACAAGTGCCCTGATCTGTTGCGACGCACTTCGCAGCCGTTCTGTGTGCGTCGGGGCCGAGGAGACCTGAGAGATCTTAAGAGCCAATGCCGTCGAGACCGGGTACATGGAACGCCAGTCAAGCAACCGTCGGACCCGGGGCGTGCCGGTGACCGAGGACTTGCTCGAGGTAATGGTCCGAAGGATTGTTTCAGAGGTCGATCCTGTCAAGATCATCCTCTTCGGCTCACGAGCTCGTGGAGATGCCAAGCCGGACTCTGATGTAGATGTCGTGGTCATCGAGTCTGGCGGTTTCGCTGATGGCCGGTCCAGGATCAAGGAAGCGTCACGCCTATATCGCGTGCTGGCTGATGTGAGGGTCTGCAAGGACATCCTTGTCTACAGCGAGGAGGATGTCGAGTACTGGAAGGACTCCCTGAACTACGTGCTCGCCCGAGCACTGCGCGAGGGACGAGTGCTCTATGAGCGACCGTAAGTGCGCAGAGGCCTTGATCGAGGCAGCTCGGCGCGGTATCGAGGTCCTGCAGCTCATGGTGGAGCACGAAGGTGGCTCCGACGAGGTCTTCGGCTTTCACGTCCAGCAGGCCACCGAGAAACTCCTCAAAGCTAGGATGGCGCTCGACGGCAAACGGTACCCTCTGACGCACGATCTGGAGTCGTTGGCCGAGTCATTTGACCAATCCGAAGTCGATATCCGGGGTCTTCTGCAGTTCACTCCCTTCGCCGTCATTCACAGATACGAGGCGCTGGCGGGCCGAAGCCTGCCGTTGGACCGCGATTGCGCGACTGCGCTGCTGGAAGGATTGACCACGCTGGTGTCGAGGACGCTCACCACCGATCCAGAGACCGGTTGACGCCGCAGGGAGGCTACTACAACAGGCGTGACCTGTGGCCTCTTGCCCAAGCGGCCTCGGTCCATCCATTCCCCATGCCCAGATTAGATCCCAACATCAGCCGAGGTCGAATGGCTACGACCAACATCGACGGTCCCGGCGGAGCACACTGGAGCTCGTGGCGAGAGCCGAACGCTTGAGTCCCCATATAGGCACCCGGAACGCGTCTGTCGCGGTTCGGTCCCCTATCGGCCCTGAATCTGCACCAGCGCCCGCCGAGCGGCTCCGTGCTGGGGCTGCCGCAGCAGCAATTCCTCAAGCACGGATCTGGAACTGGCGTAGTCGCCCCGGTCAGCGTGGACGCGCGCCAAGTTCATGTAGAACGTCGCAAAGTCCGGTACTTGGGAGATCCCGTACCGCAGGGCGGCGATCGCGTCGCCGACCTGGCGCAACTGAAGGTACAGCACGGCGAGGTTATTGATCGCCTCTGCGTGGTCCCGTCTGTGCTCGATTGCCTGCTGGAACAGCACCCTAGCCTCCTCCAGCTTGCCTTGCTTGGCAAGGGCGAGACCCAACTTGTTGGCTGCGTCCGCCTCACCAGGATCCACGTCCAGTGCCCGGCGCAGCAGGACCTCCGCTCGGCTGGCGTTCCCGAGCTGGCTGTGCGCTTGTGCTGCGTTGATGAGTGCGTATGCCAGATTCCCGTTGATGTCGAGGGCCCGCTCGAAGTGGCTCGCCGCAGCCCGATAGTCCTGCCGGCCCATCGCCACACCGCCGAGATTGTTCCAGGCTTGCGGTAACCCAGAGTCAATCGCCAGCGCTCGCCGCAGGGCGCTATCGGCCTCGTCCAGACGGCCTTGGCCCAGCTCAACCTGGCCGATCGCGAGCCAAGCCTTGGCGTTCGAGGCGTTCCGGTCCGCTGCTTCGCGCAAATAGGGCAGAGCAAGCCGCGGCTGGCCCGCCTGCAGGAAGGCGGCACCCATCTGGTACTGGTTCCTCGCAACGGGCCGATGGTACCGGCCTGGGAACGGCAGAGGCGAAACTTCGACGCCACCGACCATGGCCTCATAGTCCCTGCGGATGACCCCGCCGGATGGCAGCCCTGGGTAGACCTTCCGAACCCGGCTGCGATCATCCACCAGCATGCTCGTGGGAAGTTCGAGGTCGGCGCGATAGTCGAAGATGTACCGTCGAAAGACCGCATAGGCCGATGCGGTCTCATGCCGGGTAGACGACAGGTCCACCACTGTGGCCGGGACCCCCGAGGGCACGGGGACGGAAGGCCCACCAGCCAGAACTAACAATCCAGCCCTGACAGGCTCGGGGAGGGGCAACGGATCCAGCAGCCAAGTCGGCTCAAGGCCAAGGCTGTTGTCTGCCGACACGGCTCCAACGAGTTCTCCCTGGACTTGCCGCATTCCGATGCGCGAGGGTCTGGCCTCCGGCTCGCCTTCGCGGATCCGATACCTGTACCCGGCCTCAAGACTCTCGAACATCTGCCTACGGCCGGATGGCCACAGCACGCTGACCTCCATTGCGGCTGCGTGATCCCCGATCCCGACGTACAGGCGCTTCGTGTGCTGTGAGATGTACCCGGATCCAGCAGACACGCAGTGGGCCGCAACGCCGGCCGCCGACTTCACCCTCACGATCGCTCCGATGGCGTCTCGATTCGACTCAGTCCCCTCAAGCTCTAGTACGATCGGCAGCCGTGCTCCGGCCGAATCGTTGCGGAATGCCATGAGCTGGGGGCCAAGGCGGCTCTTGAGCAAGAGATCCGGCCTTCCGTCCCCATCAAGGTCCGTGACCGCGAAGGCCCTGCTATCAGCGGCAACGTCTAGGCCGGACACGCCGGAGAGGTCGCGATAGGCACCGTCGCGTCTTGCATAGAAGACGTTCGGTTCGTTCCCGTTCCAGCTGTAGTCCTCTCGGACCATCTGGTTCAGGCAGTTCCAGCCCTGCTCATAGCCCTCCATGGGGCGGGCGTCGGCGGAGGACTCGGACACCACTCTGCGCCAGAAGAAGCTGCAGAGATCCTTGTCCGGCGAGTGGGTGATCATACCCGCTGTGATCAGAATCTCGGGCGTGCCGTCCAAGTCGAAGTCACAGGCATCGCCGGCCCAAGACCAGCGCCCCATCTCCACGCCCTCGGCGTCGCCGACATAATCGAACGCCCCATCCCCGCGATTCCTGTAGAGCGAGTTGCCCTTCGTGTGCCCGTGAAAGGCCTCTGCCGGGGCACCTGAGCGGATCGGCCCGAAACCCGGGTCCCGCGACACCCGCTGGCCCGCCGCAGTCCACATGTTGGTGACGTAGAGGTCCAGTCGGCCATCCCGGTCGTAGTCGAACCAAGCGGCGCTCATGCCGGGCCCGATGTCCTCGACGCCGGCCTGTGCGGCGACGTCGCGGTACTTTCCGCCCTCGCGCTTGTAGAGGTTGTTGCGTCCGAAGTCGTTCGCCACGTACAGCTCTGGCCATCCGTCCTCGTCGTAGTCGCACCAAGCTGCGGCGAAGCTGTAGCGGTTGTTGTTCTCGCTAAAGCCCGCGGCCTCAGTCACGTCCGTGAATCGGCCCTGGCCGTCGCGGCCCAGTTCATTGCGCAGGAGGAAGTTGGGCGGCCCGTTCGTCGCGTCGTGGTACGGGGCCGGATAGCGGTACTGGTCTTCGCTGCGAAAGTACAGGTACGAGCAGAGGTAAAGGTCCACAAGCCCGTCGCGGTCGAAGTCCGCGGCCGCCATGCCGGCGAACGTGCCCTTGGGTGGCGTGTCGAAGCTGAAGGCCCGTTCCCGTAGACGAAAATGCCCGCTTCCGTCGTTGAGGAAGAGGAGCGGACCTGCCGCCGCGAGCACGACCAGGTCCTGGACGCCGATATTTCGCAGATCCAGGAACAGCGCTTGCGAGGTGTCGTCGAGGACGTCGACCCCTGCATCGGCCGTGATGTCCGCCCAAGCGCCGTCCCCCTGCCTGCTGTAGAGGCGGTTCGGCAGCCCGGCCGGCTGGCAAACGTACACCTCGTCCCAGCCGTCGCCGTCGATGTCCCCCACAGATACGCCTTGATTGCCGTAGACGCCGATCCCGGAAGCCACGTCGATTCGCGACCTCCAATAGGGGATGCCCTTGGCCAGCTGGTCCCGGAAACTCTCGCACGGCCCGAACAGCTCCGCCGTCACGTCGGCAAACAGGGGAACCTCCGAGCGAGCGAGCGTCTCTTCCAGCGGCTCGAACCGCACCAGCCGGCCATCCTGCCACGCCATCCGCCATGCGCCAACGCGGTGCTCCAAGCGGGACTCCACCTCTGAGGAGACCTCGAACCTGACGACGTCGTCCGGCAGCGCGTGGAACATCGCTCGCCGCACCGTTCCAAGGGAAGACACCCAGTCCTCAAGACCTGACCTGAACCCCTCGCCCGAAGCGTACTCCCCGAACAGCAGTCCGTCTCGGACCGAGTAGCGCGACGGCATGGGCGACGGGCCTTCGAATCCCGCGTCAAGAGGCAGCGTGGCGTCTTCGAGCATGTCGGCGAGGGCTCGTTCCACTCCCATCGCGAGGCGCTCGTACTCGAACGTGTCGGCGGCGGCATCGGCCAATTCCCTTAGGTCTCTGCAAGGGCGAGCCCGCCGAAAGGTTGCTGCCAGGTCCTCCTGGCCAAGAAAACGCGCTGGCCGGAACGCTGCCGCGCCGGCGAGCCAAGTCAGGAATCCACGCCTATCAGGCTGCCTCACCTAGCGCACTCCGGAAGCCTCGCACAGGATCGCGCGAGCGATGACGGGGCGCCACCTTCTTCCGGTATGAAGCGCACCTGTGCCCTACTGCGGGATGGAGGCACGGGCCTGCGACTCGAACGAGGAGATCGCCCGGGCCAAATCGGACGGAGCCTTCATCCGGTACTCCCTGCCGCCTAACGCCCGCACTAGGCTTCCCATCAGACCGGCCCAGGCATAGCGAGACGCATCAAAGAAGGCGACGGTCGCCCCGATGTGCCGCAGGCGGTCAAGAACGCTGCGCGGCAGCCGCTTCCCGAAGTGCATGTCCTGCCCTAGGAACACGACCCCGTGGGGAGGATCGGGACCCTCGATCTCCTGCTCGACCAGCCTCTCGAAGAACTTCATCTCGCTGCCCTTCATGAGGTCCCGGAAGTCCACCTGCTCGGGCCGCAACTGCTGCGTGATCTTGCTGAGTGGCCTGAAGTCGAATGTTGGACCGTACTCCTGCCGGGCAAGCACACGCTGATCCTCGAAGCTGAACGCCACGAGCGAGAACTCGTTGAAACTGGGGCTCCGAGACAGCTGGCGCAGCGCCGCCACTTGGGGCATCAGGTGGAAGGTTCTGGGCCGCACGACCCGCCCCCGTCGGCCTAAGACGTCCAAGCTGAGGAAGACCTTGAGCTTCCTGACCTGTGACAGGTGAGGCCTCGGGACGCTCTTCTCCGACCGGTAGATGTACATGTTCGTGTCTACGATCTCGCCTGGTCCAAGCGAGACCTCGACGCCGCGCGCGCGGTTGGGCAGCTTTGCCGTAAAGGTGCGGCTGCCCGAGCACTTCCTTCCGTTGATGTCCTGGATCGTCCAAGAGCTTCGGTACTTTCCAAGACCTACGGTGACGGCACCCGGAAAGTTGAAGTCTCCCTTGATCCCTTTCGGGACCACCCTCTCGGATCCGAGATGCTGCACGACGCGCTTCGGCTCCCCAGGTGTTCCGTCGATCGGTTCCAAGTCCAAGGTGACCCGCACTTGCACCGACTGCTCCCAGAACTGACGCACCGGCATCGTGAACCAATGGCCGGCGACAAAGCGGAATTCGAAGTCGAGGAATGGCCCTAGAGACTTCGCGGAGCAGCGTATCGTGGGGCTGTCGGTAAGGCCGTGCGCCACCGGTGTCAGCGCAAGGCAGCAAAGCAGGGCAAGTCTAAGCACTGATACCATCCGGCAGCGCCTATGCCCCAGAGTACCAGCACGAGCCGCTGCTAGAATGGGCCTTCCGTGGGATGGCCGCGGAGCCGCCGCCCGCATTGGCATTCCCAAGGCCCACCGCCAAGTACTGGCCCGTGGGGGAAGGTGCGTGGCAGATCCGGCTGCCACTGCCTTGGCAGCTGGTCAGCGTGAACGTGTTCCTGTTCCGCCGGGGCGGGGACTATCTCCTGCTGGACACAGGCCTGCGATCCGAAGAATCCCTGGAATCCCTCGAGAGCGCGCTGACGTGCCTCAATGTCGGCTGGGACTCGATCGCGGAAGTCTTGGTCAGCCACTTGCACCCTGACCACTTCGGGGCGGCTGCGGAGATCCGAAGGCGCAGTGGTGCGCCGGTGCGCATGCCTATGGTCGAGGCGGAGCTGGTGCGGCCCTTGGGTCCGGGCCGAGAGTTCTTCGCCGAGGCGGCGGAGTTTCTCGGCACGCACGGCGTCCCGCCCTCCGAGGTTGCGACAATGCGCGCCAGAGCTGCGGCGGGCGCCACCGGCCACGAACGGCTCGACGTCGACGGCGGGCTTGCCGTCGGCGAGCAGATCGACTTCGACGGCGGGACGCTGACTGCGGTGGCGGCCCCCGGCCATTCGCCAGCACAGTTGTGCTTCGTGTGGCCGGAAGCGCGCGTTCTCTTCTCTACGGACGCCATCCTGCCCAAGATCACGCCCAACATCGGCGTGCAGTGGTTCTATCAGGGAGACCCCCTCGGGGACTACTTCGGCACCTTGGACCGACTATGGGCACTCGACGTCGACAGGGTCGTCCCCTCCCACGGTCGGCCATTTCGGGGGCATCGGGAGTGGATAGACGGCACGCGGGGGCACCACCGCAAGCGCTGCGATTCGATCGAGGCGGAGCTCGGGGACGAGCCGATCCATGCCTATGAGATCGCAGGCCGCATCTGGGGTGAGGACCGCACTCTACTGGATCGGCGGTTCGCGATGTCCGAGTCCCTGTCCCACCTCCACTACATGGCAGGCCACGGTCGCGTGGCTCGGGTGGAGAGCAACGGGATAACGCGGTGGGCACGCGCCTGAATCGGCCCGTACAATAGCGCCGTGGCGAAATACCGCGTCATCGCCGACCTGCCGCTGGACTCGACCGTGCTGGGTCTGGCCGGCCCCTCGATCAATTTTCTGCCATGGTCCTCGGCGCAGGAGGGCTGCCCGGGGCCTGTCGACGGCTTCTACACATACGGGCACCCCCTCTTGGACGGCGAGCTGCTGGGCAGGGTGCAGGGAGTGCGGGTGATCAGCAACTACGGAGTCGGCGTGGACCACATCAACGTGCCGGACGCTGCGGCGCGCGGAATCCCAGTGGGCAACACGCCGGGCATTCTGGACGGGGCCACCGCGGACGCAGGCTTCGCGCTGCTGCTCGCCTCAGCCCGCAGGATCGTCGAGGGTGACCGATACGCCCGCTCGCCGGAGTTCGTGCACTACGACCCGGGCTTCATGCTGGGCCGCGAGGCGCACTCAACGACGCTGGGCATCATAGGATTGGGAAACATCGGGCGTCAGGTCGCGCGCAGGGCCATCGGCTTCGAC
>JAJDWM010000572.1 GCA_022825595.1 Bryobacterales bacterium
CCATGTGGTCGCTGAGCCGAGCCCAGTCCGGGAATGGATAGCTGACTTGCCCGTCTGGATGACGGTAGCCTTGGTTCAATGGCTGCAGCCTTCGGATCTGGTGGGAGATACCTCCCACGTAGGCGAGGTCCAGCAGGTACGCGTCTTCGAGCTGGAACTGGAATCCCGCGCTGAACTGCTCGGACCAGGGTGCCTTCTCGTTCAGACTGCGGCTTCTAAGGTCGATCGTCTGCGGATTGAAGGCTGTGCTCCCTCCCGGGAAGGGCTCTCGCAGCAACAGTTTCGGCACTTCGTTGAATTGGGACTCGTACCCTCGGAACTCGATCAGCTGCGGCGGGTTGAGCGGGAGAGCCGCAGAGCTTCCCATTCGGTCAATTGCCTGGTAGAAGATTGCGTAGCCACCTCTTAGGACCGTACGATCGCCGATCCGGTACGCAGCCCCAAATCTGGGTGCCACATTGTTCCGGTCCGGATGGACCAGGGCTCTGCCGAATACCCCGTCCGCTTGGACCCGCTGAACGCACTCGAACTCGCACGGGACTTGGCCGAGGTCTCCGGGATTCGCCGTAATCAGGGCTCCTCGCCCCCCGTTCGCGTTGGGGTCGAAGTTCGACATGAGGTTGTCGCGCTCCATGATCGGCGTGAAGTACTCGTAGCGGACGCCGAAGTTCAGGGTGAGGTTCGGGGTGGCCTTGTAGGAGTCCTGAATGTAGAACATCATGCCGTCGGTGAACGTGTGTGGGACTAGTGGCGAAGTCGCCTCAACCCTCCCTACAATGCCCAAGAGCAGATTGGCGACGCCGTCGCCGGTGTAGGACCTAGGCAGGATATAGCGGCCATTGGGTGCCTTCACGTCCAGGTAGTTGTTCATGGCGCGCTTGTACTCCACTCCGAACTTGAGCGAGTGCTTCCCGCGGATCCAGCTGAGGTTGTCCAGCAGCTGGAAGACTTGGGAGACTTGGAACTGCGGTCGCCACTCCGAAGTGCCGAGCAGTGTGTACCCTGACACGCGAATCGGCGGAAGCCCGTATGCGAAGGTACCCGGAAGCGAACTCAGCCCGAATTCCGCCCCTGCGTCACCTTCTGGTGCCACCGGGTCAGAGGTTGAGTAGATGCGGTTGAATCCGAACCGAAGGCTGTTGAACACCGCCGGGCTGAAGATGCGATTCCATGTGCCGGCCAGCAGCTGGCCCCGTACGTAGCTATTGGCGGTGAATCCTCCTGTAGCAATAGGATTGGGGAACGGGCCTTGCTCAACGATCGTATCCGTCTGCAGGAAGCTGTAGGACGCGTAGAAGGTGTCCTTGTCGGTCAGGCTGTGGTCGACGCGCACGTCGAAGGAGTTCTGCTCTAGCGGCACGTCAAGCGCAGATTGGTAGCCGAACTTGCCAGCATTCGGATCCGGATACAGTGCAGCCAGGGCCATGCCTGCCGGATCTCCGCACGGCAATCCGTCCGTGCGTGTTGCATTAAGGTTGAGAGTGTCGTTTACCTCGTCCACGCATGGCACGATGTGGGGATAGTAAGGATTCCCGTTCGCATCGCGCTCGATTCTCAAGTCACGATCGCCCGTGAAAATCCCTTGCTTCATCTGTGCTGTCGGCACCGTGCCATTCGCGCCACCCGCCTTGCTCGAATCGGTCCGCTGGTAGTCTGCGAAGAAGAAGGTCTTGTCTCGGACAATTGGGCCCCCAATGGTCCCACCCCATTGTCCTCTACGCTCCATTCCCCGTTCCACGCCGGCGGCGTTGTTGAAGAAGTTGTTCGCGTTGAGTTTGTCGTTGCGCAGGAAGTACCAGCCGGATCCGTGGTACGCGTTTGAGCCCGACTTGATCTCGGCATTAATGACCGCTCCTTGGCTCCACCCAAACTCGGCGTCGTAGGTTCGAGTCTGGATCTTGAACGACTGGAGGGCATCCGGCGGAGGCTGAACAGCCTGCGGACTGCGCTCCTGTGCGTTGGTGGTGAAGGTGTTGTTGTCAACCCCATTGAGGGCAAAATAGTTCTGAAGCGAGAAATTGCCATCGACATTGATTCTGGCCTCACGGGGATTTGACCTCGCCCCAGGTGCGGGAACGGCACCGGGGCTCAGGAGGATCAGGTCCGAGTACCTGCGTCCGTCAAGCGGCAAGTCGGCGATTGTTCCACCCTCAATGACCGTGCCAAGCTGGCCGCTGTCAGTATCCACGCTCACGAGAGAGGCAACGACCTCAACTTGTTCTGTGACGTCTCCGACTTCCAACACAAAGCTGACGTCCAACCTTTGCTGGATGGCCAGAGGGATACCATCCCTGACGGCCGCCTTAAAGCCGGCTGTTTCTGCGCGGACTTCGTACGTCCCTGGACGCAGCCCGGATGCTTGGTAGGCACCTGCGGCGTTTGTGCTCAGCGTGACAGAGACACCCAAGTCGGTCGCTGTCACCACGACATCGGCACCAGGAATCACAGCTCCCTGCGCGTCGCTAACGGTGCCCAGAATTGTTCCGGTATTGATCTGCCCGAGCAGCGGAACTGCTGAAAGCGAGAACGAGAACAAGACTACTAGGAATCGGTACGGCATTGCGGAACCCCCTCTTGATGGTGTTTCCGGAAGTCGCACGAGGCGACTGTCCTCCGTGTGGGCCCACGGTGTGGGCTCACTGCGTCGAGTTGGCACGGCGGCCAACTCGATACTAATCCCCTCGCTGGACAGGCGGATGCCGGCCAAGGCAGTAGCGCACCATCACTTGCTCGGGGGCTGGTCGGGTGGATTTTCTGGGTCCGTGGAATGCCGCTCTCCCGCGACAGCCGCATGTAAGCCGCCACTGCGTGCCCGGTCTTGTCGCCGACAGATGTCAGGTCAAGCCTGAGCCCGTCCACCCCAGCACCACGTGCATACCTGCGGCTGCACGCGTACGTGTTGCAGCCTACTTCGGGCGGGTGGCGGCCAATATGTGCAGTGCTGCGCAGGAGATCGCAATCCCTATGGCGCCGGGGCGGGAAGGAGACCATCGGGCGGAACGCGTCTTGGACCCAAGATTGCCCCGCCACGGAGTCGGAGACCTTCCCGTCTGCCGCGGCGACCGATTCCTCGGCGTCGTGCACTGAAGTCATGCGAAGTTTACGCCAAGCCGCGCCGAAGCGCAACTGCCCTCGGCCGGCGAGATCAATGAGTAGCTGTCATTCAGCGGCCTTCGAGGCGAGGTCCGTCGATCCAGAGGCAACACGCCCAAGGCCGGTGCTGAGATCCGGAGGCCCAGGATGTGCGAGTGCGGCATGGGCAATCGCCTGAGCCCGGAAGTCTGGAAACCCAAGGTGAGTTGGGCGTTCTAGGGCCTCTCCTCACGAGGGTGGGGACACTGGCTGGCCTTCTTCGGCGGGTTTCTTGCCATTGCCGATGATCGCGGCCCACCGCACGACTCTCCCCGCCCGTTACAGTGAGTGCCATGCAAGGTCGTATTCGGTTCGCTCCACAAAGAACTCCCTTGGGACCGCTCGCTGGCCTGTCGGCCATTCTGTTGGGCGCAGCCTCCGCGGTCACGGGAGCGGATCTTGACAAGGTCCTGGTGCTGGCGGAATCTAGGGCCGGCCCTCGCTCGCTAGCGGTCGACCGGGGCGCGGTGGGATTGTGGCAGCATCTCCAGCGTCTGGGAACGACCGCAAGTGTGCTCTACACCGCCGCCCACCCCGACGACGAGCAGGGGGGGACCCTGACCCATCTGAGCCGCGGCCAAGGTGTCCGCACCTCTCTGCTCACGCTGAATCGCGGGGAGGCGGGTGCCAACGCCGTGGGGCCTGAGCTCTTTGACGGGCTGGGCTTGATTCGAACCGAGGAACTGCTGGTTTCTGACCGCTACTACGGCCTGGATGACCAGTACTTCACAACACTGATCGACTATGGCTACTCCAAGATCATGAGCGAAGCGCTGCGGCAGTGGGGCAGGGAGAACGTGCTGCGCGACGTTGTCCGGGTGATTCGCATCAACCGCCCCTTAGTGCTTGTCTCGCGCTTCTATGGCGACCCTCGCGATGGACATGGCAACCACGAGACGTCTGGAGCCGTGACACAGGAAGCGTTTGCGGCAGCGGGCGATCCCACAAGGTTTCCCGAGCAGATTCAGGAGGAAGGGCTCAGGCCTTGGCAGCCTCTCAAGCTGTATCGCAGCAACCTCCGCTCTAGGCGATCGGCGAGCCCGACCGCCGGCCCGCCCGACCATCGATGGCACGTCCGCGTGAATGCTGGGACCTTCAGCCCTTGGCTGGGCCAGACCTACGACGAGTTCGCGGCATTGGGCCTGAGCTTCCAGCGCTCGCAAACGAGCGGGCGTCTCCGGGAGCGCATCGGGAACCAATTCCATTACTTCGAGCGGCTCGGGACGCACGTCACCGCCCCCAGCAGGGAGAGCGACTTCTTCGACGGCATCGACACGTCGATCAGCCAAATGTTCGGAATGCTCGGTGAAGAGCCCCCCGAGGGCGTACCTCCCTTGCTTGCCGAGATCGAGGGCAGCGTCAGGGAAGCTGTCGCCGCTTTCAGCGTCACCAATCCCTCCGCGGCCGTGCCGTTCCTCGCCCGAGGCCTGAAGCTGACTCGCGAGGCTGTCCGGCTGACCGCAGAACACCAAGAAGCCGGATTCCTTCTGGCCATCAAGGAGCGGCAGTTCCAGGACGCCATCAACGTTGCGCTGGGCGTCGAGTTGCGAGCGGTCGCCGTGCCATCCGGATCCGGCGGCCCAAGCTCCCCGTTCGCAGCGCCCGCCACGCTGGGCGAGGTAGTCCCAGGCCAGCAGTTCAAAGTCGAGACGGCGCTGGTCAATCCCAGCAGTCTGGGAATCAACGCGGAGAGCGTATCCCTGCACACTGCCGGGGACTGGAGTGTCGAGGCGTCCTCGCCGGCGCAGCGTCCACTTCGCGCCGGAGAGGTGCTCTCAACGAGCTTTACCGTCACAGTACCGATGGACGCTGCCCTTGCCAAGCGGTACTTCGTCCGCAGGTCGGTTCGCGACAGTCGCTACACCATCCGGGAATCTCAGTTCCTGCATCTTGCGGGACGTTCGCCGGCACTCCGCGCAATGGCCGACTACATGATCGAAGACGAGAAGGTACGACTGACCGCGGTAGTGCACCGCAGGGAGGCAAACTTGCCCTTCGGATACGAGTACCGGGAGGTCAAGGTTGCGCCGGCCCTTGCCGTCAACGTCTCACCGGCCAATCTGGTCGCGCCTCTCGGATCGTCTCGTACTAGGCTTTCGCTAGAGGTCGAGCTGCGAAACAACCATCCAGACGGGTCTGAGGGCGATCTTGTCTTGGAGGTGCCAGAAGGCTGGAGTGTTCAGCCTGGCCGTCACTCCTTCAATTTCTCTCAGGCGAGTGCGCGGCAGCGATTCGGTTTCGACGTGACTGCGCCTCGCATCCGTGAAGAGACGTACGAGCTGGCGGTGGTGGCCCGGTCCCGCGGTACGGAATACCGTCAGGGGTATCGCGCCATCCGCCATCGGGACATGGATACCCGGTACCTGTACAGCGATTCGACGACCACGGTGAGGGGGGTGAACGTGAAGATCGCCCCGCGCCTGAGGGTCGGGTACGTAATGGGAGTTGGGGACGAAGTCCCGAGCGGAATCGAGCAAATGGGTGCGCAGGTCACGCTGCTGGGTGCTGACGAGCTTGCAAATGCTGACCTGAGCACGTATGGCGCCATTGTCGTCGGAACGCGTGCCTATGCCGTACGTCCGGATTTGATTAGCTACAATCAGCGCCTCCTCGACTATGCCCGGCAGGGCGGGAATCTGGTCATCCTGTACCAGACGCAGGAGTTCGTGCCTAGTAAGTGGGCGGCCTTCCCGGCCGATCTTCCGCGAAGGGCCGAAGAGGTTTCGGAGGAGGACTCGCCTGTCAAGATTCTGGCCCCGGATCACCCAGTCTTTCAGGGCCCGAATAAGATCGAAGCGGCCGACTTTGACGGTTGGGTGGAGCAGCGCGGCTCAAAGTTCTTTTCAGCTTGGGATGACGCCTACGTCCCATTGATCGAGACTCAGGACGAAGGTCAGGATCCCCAGCAGGGCGGGTGGCTGACTGCGCCCTACGGAAATGGCCACTACACATACTTCGCCTATGCGATCCATAGGCAGGTTCCCTACAGTGTTCCTGGGCCCTACCGCATCTTCGCCAACGTTCTCTCATTGGGGCGCTGATCAGAGTGGCCCGCTCAGGAGCTGCCGGTCTCCCGCAGCCCGCAGTGCCGACCAACGGTGGATGAACCACGGCCGGCGCACCGTACTACGGCCAACGGGGTGTGGGTCCCGGGCGTCTGGATCTCACCGGCCGTTGACGGGGGCGATCCTGACTCGGGCAGCGCTTGGACAGCTGACGAGGAAGCGTCAATCCGTCTAGGGTCCGGAGATCCAGAAAGACGTGCCTCTGGCCTCTTCGTAGACTGAGGTCGGAGCTCGTCGACGGACCGGGCGGAGCCGGCCGCCCTCCATCGGACGACTCAGCCAAACTTGCGGCGCTCTGCCTGCTGCACCTCCGCTTCGGTCATGCCGATGTGGTGCGCAAGCTCATGCCAGAGGGTCTCGTAGATCGCCTGCTGCACTTCGGGACCGGCCATGCGCTCGAGGGGGCCTTGGAATAATGTGATTCGGTCTGGCAACGCCATCTGGTAGTGCCATCCGCGGCTCTTGAGGGGCACACCCTCGTACAGGCCCAGCAGAGTGTCCCCGGGCGGCACGCGCGAGGTCTCGAGCTGCTCGCTGGTCGGCTCGTCCTCAACCGCGATTACCAGATTCGAGAATTGCTCGCGGATCGATTCAGGGATTGAGCTCCAAGCGTCCTCCACCCAGCTTCGGAAGACCGCTCTGGGGTGCCGCATCCTTCCTGCGGCGAACCTAATTCCCGCCCGATCCGGCCCAAGCGTCGAACTCGGCACCGATCTCGGCGTCGGCCGTGCGCCCCGGGTGAATCAGGACTCTGTACCGGAATCGCAGGCTTTCGCCCCGGGAGATTGTCATGCTTCCGTCTCGCTTGGGGTCGGCGTGGAAGTCGTGTTCGCCGAACGCGTTCGCCGCGAACAGCCCGTACCCCCGCACGTGCCAATAGGTCGGATGCTTTGGGTTGGCCGGATGGTCGAGGATCGCCACACCCAATGGCCTGCCGGAGATGCTTCCCGAGTAGTCCACCCAGGTCGACCGCTTGCCCCACGCCCCGGCCTCGGTCTGTAGACCCTCCGCGTTCCAGATTCGCCCCGTCCGCGGAATTCCAGTAGCCCGCAGGTGCTGTTCCTCGAGCTCGGTGGCAAGCCGTACGGCGAAGGTCCCCTCCTTGGTGTCCGCGAACTTGACCGACTCCTGCAACGCCATCAGTTCTATGTCGAAGTCCACGAT
>JAJDWM010000577.1 GCA_022825595.1 Bryobacterales bacterium
GCCTGCCTCGCCGGTTCCCGTGTTGTACTTTTCCGCGTACCGCTAGGAGTATTCGTGTGCGGGGGAGGAACAGATGAAGAACTGCTTCAGAGGCACAACCCCAGAGCTGCTCGCCAAGGCCATGTTTCCCAAGAGTGCCGCTAGGACCAAGTCTGGCGCTCGAAGACGATCCACTGTCCAGTCGTCAGCTTAGTTCCAATCCAACGGACTATGCTTAGAATGGACACCGCAAGGGGAAGTTATGCCGGAGTGGATCACAGACCCTAGAGCGATTGCTGCGGTGGTTACCGCGATAGGGGGGATCGGCTATTGGATCGGTCAGGTGAACAGCGACCGAAAGAACTTCAAGACGTTCATGGCTGAGGTCCGGAAGGACATGGCAGAGATCCGGAATAAGTTCGACACGATTTTGCTTCGACTTCCGCCCAAGCCCGTAACGGGTAGCAGCCCGCTCAGGCTGACCGATTTAGGCGATGAGATCGCGGACGAACTGAACGCATACGAGTGGGCTTCCACCTTGGCCCCCTCGCTGCGGGAGGATGTCCATGACATGCTGCCTTTCGAAATAGACGAATTCTGTCACGATTACGTGGAGAAGTCTCTCTCTAGGCACAGCTCCGGACATGCCCGCACGGCTCGATCTGAAGAAATGGCTAGGAAAGTGGCCATATGCGCGTTTGAGCGCGGACTCGACAGGGCCAGCGTGCGTTCGGTCCTGCGAGTCGTTCTACGGGACCGAACTGTTGAAGCCGCCGGTGGGCTCGTAGTTACCCATCACGTAACCGTTCGGGCGGGTTGCGGACTTCGGCCTGCGGCCGGGTTTGAGCAAGAGGCTTGACAAGGTTTGGGCGATCCCCATGCGCTGCGCTGGGGTCGGTAGGACACGGTTTGCCAAGTCTGGCCAAGCCGGTTAGAGATTGCATTGGTCGGCGCTGCATTGATTCGGCGGCCTGCTGAAGGAGTATTCTCACCCGCAGGGGCCGGGCGTTTCAGCGGGGCTGCCGGATTTCAGCCCGCAGGCTTGCGCGGCACGGCTCTCGCTGGCTGCCCGTCCGGAGATGCGGAAGCAGCTGGAGGCTGCTCGGGGGAGTTCGCGAAGAAAGTACCGCAATACACTGAACACCGGACATGATCCTGTGGCAGCCTCAAGGAGATGCAGGTCTTGCCGGAAAGCGAGGCTCGCCCGGCGGTGCCGCCCCCGCCCGTGCCGGACAGGGCCGCGGGCTGTCCGCAGTGCTTGCAAGGGCTCGATTGGGAGCGCCAACTGTAGCGTTCATCGCTGCTGATGTTCGAGTATGCCTGCATGTGTCGGCAGGCGCAGGCTGAGGCCGAGAGGCGCTTGCGCGAGGACCTCGAGTGGCAGGTGGCCCGGCTGCAGCAGGACAAGGAAGACTTCAAGCGCAGCAACGCGGCACTGCTGAAGAAGCCGTTCGGGTTCAGCAGCGAGAAGCGCCCGCCGGACAAGGATGCGCCGCGCTGTCCGGGCGGGGGTCCGCTGGCGGCCAGCGGCGGGGATGCCGAAGGCGCCCCGCAGCAGCGCAAACGTAGCGGGCAGCCTGGGGCGGCCCCGAATCCGGGACGGACTTGGCGCCCCTCCTGTACTGGTCCTTGGAAGGCGACGTCGGGTAGTGTCCGGAAGCGATGATGCTCCACTACCTCGACCGCTACTGGGACCACCTCTTCGGGCATCCCCCGGGCGCGGGACACCGAGGGCCGTGTCGTGGCGGTCGTGGAGCGCACGAACATCCCAGCCGAGCACTTCTTCTCCCAAGCCAAGCGCGAACTTCGGCGCCCCCCGGGCCGTGCGCACTTGGGGCTTGACATGCAGGACCAGTCGGCGAAGGTCGCCCTGACCGCGAACCTGCACGATCCTGGCTATGTCAGGATCGTGTGCGGCACTCTGGACGGTCTGCCTCGAGCGTTTGGCGAACTGGTGCGATCCGGGCGGGCCTCGGCCCGCCCCGCTCTCAACCGCTACGCCCGGAGTTCCGCCCCGCGCCACTGAGTCAGCTAGTGGTCATAGGAGTCCGGGAACCGCACAACACCCTCGCAGCCCACGTCCAGCTCACTCTTCTGAGCCCTTCTGCAGTCAATGCTCCCAACCGAATCATGAGGCGATAGCTCGTCAGATGGCGAGCAACCTCCGATCAACAACTGCCCGTGCTCTTTGCAAGCGGATTGAGAGATGCACACTTGTGGAGAAATTCAGGTGCCAGATCGGCACCGGTAGGCCACACAATGGTGTCCAAGTCGCTGTCAACCCGAAAACGCCGGAAGACATCGGTGTTCTTCAAGGGCTCGAACACCTCGCCCCACAATTCGTCCTCCAGATCAATAATCCCCTGTGCCCCATCGTCGAACGTCACATGGATCTTGTAGACCCGAAGATACTCTGCGCGTGTGAGCCTTGGCGTCATTTCCCTACTCCAGTGGCGTAATCTTCATCAACGGCTTCCTCTGCTTGGCCGGGAACTAGTCTTGCCGCAGTTGACTGGGCTGCACTTCCAGCCACTCTCGGACCAGACCTCTTGCCCTGCGCGGAAACTCGCCCGAGAGGATGCGCTCTTCCCCAATTGCGAACCGAACCAACGTGTCTCCGTACCTTGCATGTAGGTGGGCAGGCTAGTGGTCGTTGTCGTACATCGCGATAACGGTTCCGACAGAACGGCTGATCCCCGGCAACAGGCATCGTTGGTCTTGGTCATGACTCCCAGCAGAGTAAACAGGAATGCAAGAATCGCCGGTAGGTAGACCAGTACTTGCATTGTCGGTTCCCTTACGCTCGGCGAGGATTTCAGGAGCA
>JAJDWM010000342.1 GCA_022825595.1 Bryobacterales bacterium
TGCCCACTGGCACTCGATCGCAGGAACACGCCGCCGTCGCAGCCGAAGTCCGGCTTGATTTCCATGTAGACCTCAAAGTCCCCGTAGCTTGCGTCGCTCAGCAGGATTCCACCGTTCCCGGCGCGATCCTGCTTGCCGACCACAGCTTGTTCGTACACGCGCCACTCGCGAGTGTCTCCGTGGTGGTTTGTCAGACTGGTGTGCCAACCAGCCAGGTTCTGCCCATTGAAAATCGGCCGGAAGCCGTCGGGCACTTCCGCAACCGCCACTGATTGGGCAATCCCAAGCGCCACTCCAATGATCAGAGGCCCGGTTCGCATCGCAGCGGCCAGCGTAGCATGGCTGGGAATTGTTGACACTCGTAATGCGAATGTCATAAAATACCTGCCCAATGGTCGCCGCTACCGCCCGCTTGCGACCAACGATTCGGGGCAGCGCAGCCCCGTATGGCGCCACATCGGGGCGGAGGCAAACAAACAACGGCCACCTAGGAGCTGGCGCTTCAGGGGAAAAAGCCAACACAAGTCGAGATAGTCAATGAAGATCCATTCGCGAGCCAGGATCGCCGTGGCGGCGCTCTTGGCATTCCTGATTCCGCACGCGGCCCTAGGCCAGACGGCTGCTGGGAGCGTCACAGGCACTGTTACGGACTCTACCGGAGCCGTCATCCCGGGGGCCCAGATAAGTATCGTCAACGCTGAGACCGGTGTTGAGTCCGCAGCCGAGACGGGTATCAACGGCGTGTACCTGGTGCCGAACGTGCCTCCGGGCCAGTACAACATTGCGGCCGAGGCCGATGGATTCAAGAGGGTTGAGGTCAACGGGCTTCGGCTCAACGTGGCGTCAGCGATCTCGCAGTCTTTTGCACTCGAGGTGGGAGCGGTCACCGAGGTGGTTGAGGTCAGCGCCCAGCAGCTGCAGATTCAGACGACGTCAGGTGCTGTAGGTGGGACGGTTCAAACGGAGCAGGTCCAAGAACTGCCCCTGCCGAACCGTGACATCTTCAATCTGGTCAACCTAGTGCCGGGGGCCTTCCGGTCGGAGTCGAACGGGAACATCTCAATCGGCGGGGGCCGCACACGGTCGGCCGGATCCTTCATCGACGGCGTGAACAACACCAGGGGCGGCCTAGGTGTGCAGAACGTCGAGATGGCCCCTCCCGTGGACTCCATGCAGGAGTTCAAGGTCGAAGTCAACTCTATGGGCGCCGAGTATGGCCGAAGCTCCGCCGGAGTGGTGCAGGCGCTGACGAGAAGCGGCAGCAACGAGTGGCACGGCAGCATCTACCACTTCGTCCGCAATGACGCATTTGACGCGGCGGGCTGGAACCAGGATTCGAAGCCGAAGCTCCGCCGGAACAACGGAGGGATCTCCATTGGCGGGCCTGTAGCGAAGAACAAGACGTTCATCTTCTACAACGTGGACTTCTACCGGCAGGTGCTGGGCATCATCCGGACGCGCAATGTCGGGCTGCCCGAATTCCGCACCGGCGACTTTTCCCGTGGCACGCAGAATCGGGGCGGACAGGCAGTGCTCGTCCCCATTTACGACCCGCTGACTCGGCAGGGTGGATCGTTCATCCGGCCGCGTGGCTCGTCCCAATTTCCGGGAAACGTCATTCCTGCGTCACGCCTAGACTCTGTGGCGGTCAAGGCGGTGAGCTACCTGCCCAATCCCAACCGCGTCCCGAACAACCTAAACAACTTGGCGGGAAACTGGCGCGAGCCGGCGGATCAGCTCAGGAACCGGGACTATCATACGTTCCGCTTCGACCATAGCTATACGCCGAAGTGGAGAACGTTTCTGCGGATGATCCTCACCGAGCCCGACGATACGCTCACCGGCTATTCGGCCGGCTACGGGGTGGCCGACCCGAATGGGCTGGACATTCTCAACCGGCGGCAGAACTGGGGCCTAAACAATACCTACACCTTTAGCCCGTCGTTCTTCATGACTTCGATCGTGGGTTTCAACCGCGTCTCAGTCGACCGCAAGTCCGGCGACTGCTGCGAGACGAACTACGCCGAAGTGTTCGGCATCCCAGGCCTTGGGAAGGGCGGCGAGGTCTTCCCGCGCTTCAACATCCAAGGCGGCCGGGGTGTCCCGATGACCCAGCTCGGGGCCGCCGGCAACGCGAACCGCATCGCCATCTTCACAAACTTCGACTACGAGGCGAACTTCACCAAGATCCAAGGCAACCACACCTTCAAGTTCGGGGCGAAGTACACGTCCTTCCAAGGCAACGAGGTTAGCCGCCCGCAACCCTCAGGGGCTTGGAGGCCCACGGGCAACTTCACAGGCCAATGGCGGCTGTCCGGAGGCGGCCGGAACAACAACACCGGCATCACGCTGGCGGACTTCATGCTTGGGAACATCTGGAACCTCGACACTCGCGTAGCTCCCGGCATCGGAAAGCGCATCAAGTACTACTCGGGCTACTTCCAAGACGACTGGAGGGTGACCCCGCGCCTGACCGTGAACATCGGTATGCGGTACGAGACCGAGACTCCCATCTATGAGGTTGGCGGACGCATGAACGGGTTCTGCCAGTACTGCCCCCACCCGCTCGCTGGGCAAAACGGAATTCCTGAGGGGGCGATCGGCCGTGTCCTGTTCCCCAACAGGGATGGCACCGGAAAGTACCTCTGGCAGTGGGACAAGAACAACTTCGCCCCACGATTCGGGTTCGCCCTGCGGCTCAAGGATGACAGTTCGATGGTCCTACGCGGCGGCTTCGGAATCTTCTTCGGCAATCCGTATGACCGCAACTCGATCCAGCCCGGCCGGGCGGGCTTCGACAACATCTTCCGCATCCGCGGGGGGCTGTCCGGGTACCTTCGCGACGGTGTGCCGGCCGGCGCCCTGGACGACATCCCGGAATCGGAGCTCCACGGCGGCTTCGGAGCAGTCGACACGAGGTTCGAGACCTCTACGATCCAGTTCTGGGACGAAGCGCGGGTCTTGCCGTACAACCAGAACTTCAACCTAACGTTGCAGACGCGCTGGAAGGGCGTGATCTGGGACATCGGCTTCATGGGCGCGCTGGGCCGCCATCAGGCGATCAACAATCTCAACATCAACCACATCCGGCCCGAGAACTTGGCCGCTGCAAACGCACCAGGCGCGAGGATCGAGGACTATCGGCCTTGGGTCGCCTGGCAGGGCACGCAGGACCAGATCCAGCTAATGTCTCCGAACTGGGGCATCTCCAACTTCTACGCGGTCACCTTCAAGTCCGAGAAGCGCTACCAGAACGGACTGGGCTGGACTGTC
The DNA here is from genome assembly GCA_022825595.1 of Bryobacterales bacterium. GTDB lineage: Bacteria > Acidobacteriota > Terriglobia > Bryobacterales > UBA6623 > VXMF01. The sequence continues at coordinate 3,274 of JAJDWM010000342.1, forward strand.
GCCTATACGCACACCCAGTGGATCGACAACATCCGGTTCATCGGGGATGCGGACACGTTCGGCGACAACGACAATCCCCAGAACATCTATGACTTGAGCGACGAACGCTCCAGCTCCGTGAACCGGCTGCCCCATCGGATCGTGCTGGCCCCGATCTTCGAGTTGCCGTTCGGCCGAAACCGGAGGTGGGGGGCCAGCTGGAATAAGGTGGTGGACGCGATGCTGGGAGGCTGGCAGATTTCCTCGATGAGCACACTGCGCAGCGGCGGCTACTTTGGCGTGAACGTGGAGCAAGGCGGCAACCTGCGCGGGGACAACGCCGCCGGCGTCGCACTGCGCCCGCACGTTACCGGGGCGCCCTTCAAGTCAGCGACCCAAGGGGAGCCGGCCGCCGGAGTCATCGGCTTCAACTGGCTCAGTGCAGACGCCTTCGAACTGCCCGACCCGTACACGCTTGGAAACGCAGGGCGGACGTTGCCTGGGATCCGCGGCCCGGCCCGCTATAACTTCGATTTGATGCTCGCGAAGAACTTCCGGTGGGGCGAGAACTGGCGGGCGCGCTTCAGTTGGGAGGCTTATGACTTCACCAACACGCCAGCATTCAACATCCCGAACACGGCGCTGGGGAGCGGCCAGTTTGGCGTCGTCGTCGGGACCCTCCCCAACAGCCGGCGGATCATGCAGGTCGGACTCCGGATCACGTTCTAGGCGTTGCGGAAGCCGGAGGCTCGCCGCCGAAGGCGATGCCCTGGCGCGGAAAACGGCTCGCTTGGCCCTCGGTCGAGCGGGCCTTGCCCAGTCCGCCGACCGGTCCGTTGGGCCGGCGAAGACCAGCCTGAGGTTTCCTGCGGGGTGCGATCAGCCGGAGGGCCAATTCGGTCCGCAAAGCTCCCGGCACGTAGCACGGCCGCGCAACGTATACTCCTAAAGGGCGTCTCAAGGGGGTGTCATGGACGAGTACTACGACCCTAACGACCTGCCTCGGTTCGCGGAGATGGGCTCCGATGTCCCAGAACTCTGGGAGAAGTTCAACACCTGGTACGGTGCGGTCTTCGAGGCCGGCGCGCTAAGCAAGCGCGAGAAGGCTCTGATCGCGCTAGCGGTCGCGCACGCCGTGCAGTGCCCGTACTGCATAGATGCGTATACCGAGGGCTGTTTGGAGCAAGGCTCCAACCTGGAGCAAATGACCGAGGCCGTCCACGTAGCCTCCGCGATCAAAGGTGGGTCGGCCCTAGTGCATGGAATCCAGATGCGCAAGATCGCCGAGAAGGTGAGCATGTGACCGCAGTCCTGCCGACCCTGCACTCGCGCCAGCACCCGCTATCGTCCAGCTCCGAACAGCTGAGGGTGCTCCAGCCAGAATCCCTCGCACAGGCGGCTACGCCTTTCGAACAATCCCTTGACAGGGCGGGCCTCGGGCCGCTCCGCGCCTGTGGGATCGAGGTCGTCCAGATAAATGTTGGGAAGCTCTGCAACCAGCCATGCAAGCACTGCCACGTCGATGCTGGCCCGGACCGCACCGAGGAGAACATGGCCCCGGAAACGTTCGACCACTGCTTCGAAGCGATTCGGGCCATCGGGTGGCCGGAAGTCGACATTACGGGGGGCGCGCCGGAGCTGAACCCGTGTTTCCGCCCTTTCGTCGAGCGCGTGCGAGCAGCGGGTTGCCCAGTCACGGACCGCTGCAACCTGACTGTGCTGACGCTGCGGTCGCAGCGAGACCTAGCTGGATTCCTTGCCGACCACGAGGTTCGCGTGGTTGCCAGCCTGCCCTACTTCCTTAGTTCGCGGACAGATGCCCAGAGGGGCGAGGGGGTCTTCGCGAAATCTATCCAGGGGCTCCGCAAGCTCAACCGTCTCGGCTACGGGATCGCGGGCAGCGGTTTGGAGCTCGACCTGGTGTACAACCCCACGGGCGCATTCCTGCCCCCGGACCAACAGGCGCTCGAGGCCGACTTCCGACGCGAGCTGCGGAGGCGCCATGGCGTGGAGTTCAATGCCCTGTTCGCGATGACCAACATGCCCATCAGCCGCTACCTCGAGTTTTTGGTCCGGACCGGGAATTACGAGCGCTACATGGGACGCCTAGTCAGTGCATTCAATCCGGCAGCCGTTCGGGCTCTGATGTGTCGAACCATGATCTCGGTGGGCTGGGACGGTCGGCTCTACGACTGCGACTTTAACCAGATGCTCGGCCTAGAGGTCGGATTCGGGCGTCCGCGACACATCAAGGACTTCGACCCTAGGGCCCTCGAGGAAAGGCAGATTGTCACCCGGCAGCACTGCTATGGGTGCACGGCCGGGTCCGGGTCGAGCTGCGGGGGTGCCACGGCCTGATCCCGGGGCGACCGGCCGGCTCCCTCCAACAGCCTCCTCGCCGGCAGACTTGTTCATGGCGGAGCGGGCTACGGCTGAGACGCGTCCAGAACGCGGCCTATATGGAGCCTGACCGGACGCGGTGTAGCCAATTCGACCTGGTGCTGTCACTCGACACGCTGCTGATCGAATGTGTTTATCCCATAGTGAACTCACCCCGAAACACACGCCTTGCTGAATGACCATATTAAACACGTAACGAGAATAGAGCATTCTAGTTGTATACATAGTGAAGTGTCTGCATGCATGCATCTCTCCTGCGCTATGGCGGCTGGGTCCGGCCTACTTCGGCGGCACGTAGATTCGCCGGCGCATGTATCGATTAGACGAGAAGCTGGCGGACGACCCGACCGCTCACGTCCGTCAGCCGGAAGTCGCGGCCCTGATGGCGGAACGTGAGGCGGGTGTGGTCCAGGCCGAGGCAATGGAGGATCGTCGCCTGCAGGTCGTTCACCGCCACCGGAGCCTCGGTGACACGCAGGCCGAAATCATCGGTCTCGCCGACCGACTGGCCCGCCCGGATCCCGCCGCCGGCGAGCCACATGCTGAATGCGAGCCGGTGATGGTCCCGTCCGCGGCTGGCTTCACGGCTCGGAGTGCGGTCCTCAACCATGGGAGTCCGGCCGAATTCGCCGCCCCACACAACCAACGTCGAGTCCAGCAGCCCGCGCTGCTCAAGATCGGCGATCAGGGCACCGGCCGGCTTGTCTGTCGCCAAGGTCTCCTTCTCGATGCCTTTCTCGAGCTCTGCGTGGTGGTCCCAGCTGCCGTGGACGAGCTGCACGAACCGCACACCCCGCTCGACCAGACGGCGCGCCAGCAGACAGTTCCGTCCGAACGCGCCCGTCGCCTCCTCTTCTAAGCCGTAAGCCTCTACGGTCGCCCTAGACTCTCCCGAGAAATCCAGCAGCTCGGGGGCCGCCATCTGCATGCGAAAAGCCAGCTCGTAAGAAGCAATGCGCGCGTCAACCTCGGGATCCCCGCTGAGGGATCGGTGCATCTCGTTGAGATCGCGCAGCACGTCCAAGCGAGCCCGCTGGGACTCTGTGGTGTAACCGGGCGGATTCGACAGATGGAGGACGGGATCGCCCTTGCTTCGGAACGGCACGCCCTGATAGCTGGACGGAAGGAACCCGCTCGACCAAATGCCGCTGCCGGCATCGGCACCGCTGCCGGAGTTGAGCACGACAAACCCCGGCAGGTCGCGGGACTCGCTGCCAAGCCCGTACAAAGCCCAGGCGCCCATGGATGGGTGACCCACAAAGGGCGTGCCGCAGGCCATCATCAGCTGCCCCGTGTGATGGTTGATCTGGTTCGTCGTCATTGAGCGCACGACGCAGATGTCGTCGGCACGACGAGCCGTGTGTGGGAGCAGGTCTGAGAACGCAGTGCCGCTGTCGCCATAGCGGTGGAATTGCCTTGGGCTCGCCCAGATCTTGGAGTCGGGCTGGATGAAGGCCAGCTCCAGGTCTCCGGCAAGGGTCGGGGGAAGGGCTTGGCCGTCCCAGCGCCGCATGGAAGGCTTGTGGTCGAACAAGTCCAGCTGGCTTGGCCCGCCGGACTGGAACAGGAAGATCACGCTCTTGGCGGTTGGAGCAAAGTGGGGATCCCGCGGCAGCATTGGATCGGGGTCCGCCGCGAACAGTCCGTCCTCAGCAAAGAGGCTGGCAAGCGCGATCCCCCCTAGCCCACAGGCCGAGTCAAGCAAGAAGCTCCGCCGCGCCCCGACCACATGTCTGTCGGCGGTCCCGCCGTGCTGTGACGGCCTCGGGACCGGCCCTCGGTTCAGACGCTTCCGGCGCAGGACGCCGCCGCGTGCGTGGTTCGCCAGTCTCGGCCTCGTCATGTCCTAGTGATGAACTCCACGAGGTTGAGCAGAACGCTGGCGACAGCGGACCATGCCCCGGAACGGACCTGCTCGGCCCCGATGCCAGAACCACTCTCCACCGACTCGGCGCCAAGGACGCGCACCTGGAGGTTGTAGAAACGGAGCAGGCGGTCGGCCTCGGCGCGAGTCGGATCGCGTGCCAAGCCGAGCCTGAATCCCAGACGGATGCGGTCCGAGACCGCAGGCCCGGCCTCGTTGGCGAGCCGCTCCGCGAACGCCTCGGAAGCCTCGACGAACACTGGGTCGTTCAGCAGCGCAAGCGCCTGCAATGGAGTGGTCGAGCGGTCGCGCCTGCACGCGACCTGGACCGTGTCCGGGGCGTCGAACGTCTCCAGCTGCGGATACGGCAGCGTGCGCTGGCGGAAGATGTACAGCCCTCTGCGATACCTATCGGCACCCACGCTCTGGGGCCACTGGACAAAGTTGCCGAATCCGATCTCGGTCGCTCCCTCGGGGAGGTACGGGCGGATGCTCTCCCCTCCGATGCGGCGGTCGAGGCTCCCCGCAACCGCTAAGGCGGCGTCCCGGATCGTCTCCGCGGGCAGCCTCAGTCGGGACTGTCGCGCCAACAGCCTATTGTCAGGGTCAAGGCTGGCCAAGCGCGGCCGAACGTCGGACTTCTGCCGATACGTCGACGAGGTCACGATGAGGCGGTGGAGGGCCTTCAGGTCCCATCCGCTCTCCATGAACTCGACGGCAAGCCAGTCAAGCAGTTCTGGGTGGCTCGGACGCTCGCCGCGCGTTCCGAAGTCCTCAGGAGTCGCGACCAGCCCCGTACCGAAGTGCTGCTGCCAAATGCGGTTCACCGCAACCCGGGCGGCAAGAGGGTTCTCTGGCGACACCAGCCAGCGGGCAAGCGCGAGGCGGTCATTCTCGCCCATGCCAAGGGGAGGCAGGGCCTGCGGAGCGGCCGCCTGAACCAACCGACCCGGCCGCCGGTAGTCACCGCGAATCAGGATGTGGGTCTGCGGCGGACGGGGACTCGCGGCGATCGTGTAGGCCTGTGTGAGCGCTGGGTAAGACTGCTCAAGCGCCTTGAATTCGCGCTTGAGCTCGCCGAGGTCCAGTTCCTCGTAACCAGCCGGGGTCTGGAAGTCGTAGCCGCCGACCACGTTGCGCACGAAGTACGCGGAGAGCCGGTCCTGCTGCTTGGCTGTCCGCTGTGCAACGGGGGTGCGGACGGTCTCCGTGCCCCCGTCGAGCTCGAACAGCAGCAGGTCCCAGAGAATCTTCCAGATGGGCTCCAGGCCCGGACGGGAATCGGTGGAGGCCGCTAGGATCCGCTCTTCCCAGTACGCTTGCAGTTCGGGAACCCTATAGCGCCGGAACAACTCGGCGCGCCGCCGCTCAAACTCCGGACGACGCCGGAGGTAGGGCTCGAGCTCCCCGGCCAAGGGGGCGTCGATGTCGGCCTCGGTCGCGACATTGAAGAACGCGTACAGGCCGAAGAAGTCGTGCTGTGAAATGGGGTCGAACTTGTGGTCGTGGCACCGGGCACATCCGACCGTCAGCCCCAGCCAGACAGTCGCCACGGCACTGGTGCGCTCGACCGTTCGCTCAACGCGGTCCATCTCGATCGGGAATCCCCCCTCGCGGTTCTGCAGGGCGTTGCGGTGGAAGCCGGTAGCCACGCGCTGCTCGACCGTCGAGCCAGGAATCAGGTCCCCAGCGATCTGGTCAATCGTGAAGCGGTCGAAGCTGACGTTCCGGTTCAGGGAATCGATGACCCAGTGGCGCCAGCGCCAGGCGAAGGGCCGGATGTAGTCCGCCTGGTACCCGTCGCTCTCCCCGAAGCGCGCTTGGTCCAGCCAATGCAGCGCCTGCATCTCTCCGTGATGGGGAGACGCGAGCAAGCGCTCGACTGCCCGTTCATAGGTCTCGGTGCCGTTCTCCGCCATGTCAATTGCTTCCGCGCTGGGTGGGAGGCCCGTCAGGTCTAAGCTCACTCGCCGTAGCAGCGTTGCGGAACCAGCCTCGGGGGACGGACTGATACCCTCGGCATCGAGCCTCGCCAACACGAAGCTGTCGATCGGGCTGCGGACCCACCCGGGATCGCTGACAGCGGGAACCGGCGGACGGACCGGCCGCTTGAAGGCCCAGTGCTCAGCGACACGCTGCGAGCCTCCGTCGCCCTTCCCCGATTCCGGCCAGGGAGCGCCCTGGTCGATCCAGCTCGCAATCAACCGGATGCTCTCCGACGACAGGGGGTCGGTCCCGAGCGGCATGGGGCCGCCCTGTTGGGCGGGCCGCCGGAGCATGCGCACCAGCAAGCTCCCGAAACCATCCCCAGGCTCGATCGCGATTCCGGACTGCCCTCCCTTGCGCGCACCGGCTGGATTGTCCAAGCGCAGCCCGCCGGACTGCAACTCCTCGCCGTGGCAGCCCTGGCAACGCTGCCGGAGAATCGGCTCGATTTCCGTTCGGAAGTCTACGCCCCGTTCCTGCGCCCCGGCCAGACAGGCCGCCAGGCCCAGAGAACCTGCGATAGGACGGGCTGCTCTCACACTTAGCGGGGGCCGATCGCGCCCCAGATTATCAAAGGTCGCAGGGCAACGGTTGCGGGACCACCAGCACGCACGTGGGCCGGGTCAGGCGGAAGGCTGTGCGGGCGCCAGGGCGCCGCGTTCGTTGCCAAGCTGGCACGCAACCCGTTATGTCGCACCGGAGCCGACGGGCCGAGTTGTAATATGTGGAGGACGATGATCTCACGGTGGTGCTCCGGAGCCTTGTTGGCGTGGTTGCTGGCCAGCGGGGCGGGCCCCGCAGCTGCGCTGGACTTCGAGGCCGGCATCCTGCCAATCCTGGAGCGACGCTGCATCGCCTGCCACGGCGAGTCCCCGCAGGCGGGCCTCAGTTTGCGCAGCCCCGCGGAGATTCTCAAGGGCGGCGAGTCCGGGGCGGCGATCGTGCCGGGATACCCGGATCGCAGCCTGATGCTCGCCAAGATCGTATCGGGCCAAATGCCGATGGGCGGCGAGAAGCTGCCTGAAGCCGAGATTCTGGCCGTTCGGGAGTGGATCGAGGGATCCGCCCTGTCGGGCGAACTGGCATCCGCCACGCGCACAACAGAGACCGACGTGCTGCCGATCTTCCAGATGCGGTGCGGGCGATGCCACGGCAAGCGCGCGCAGGAGGGCGGGCTGGACTTGAGGACTTCGGCTTCGCGCCTGAAGGGCGGCAAGTCCGGGCCGGCCCTGGTACCTGGCAAACCCGAGGAAAGCCTGCTGCTCCAGCGAATTGTCGGCGGCGAGATGCCTCCGCCGGACATGCTCTTCGAGAACAACGTCAAGACCCCGACCGACACTGAGGTGGCGCTGATACGGAAGTGGATCAGCGAAGGTGCGCCAGCCGCGGAGGACGACCTGCCTGTGCCGGAGCCGCCGCTCTCGGACAGAGATCTGTCGCACTGGGCGTTCCGGCCACCGGCGCGGCCCGATGTGCCCGAGGTGGAGAATTCGGCGCTGGTGCGCAATTCGGTCGACGCGTTCCTTCTGCGCAGGCTTGAGGCCAAAGGGCTTGCGCTGGCACCGGAGGCGAGCCCTCTCGTGCTTCTGCGCAGGGCGACGCTGGACCTGACCGGTCTGCCGCCCACGCCCGAAGAGGCACGCGCCTTCCTGGCGGATACCGGGCCCGGGGCCTACGAACGCCTAGTGGACCGACTGCTCGAATCGGAAGAGTACGGCGAGCGCTGGGCCCAGATCTGGCTGGATTTGGCCGGGTATGCGGACTCCGAAGGCGTGATCGACGAGGATCGGCTGCGCCAGCATTCGTGGCGTTACCGAGACTATGTCATCCGAGCCCTCAACTCGGACAGGCCATACGACCGATTCCTGACCGAACAGATCGCAGGCGACGAACTGCTCGACTTCAAGAACCTGCGGGAAGTTTCCCAAGAGCACGTGGATACGCTTGCCGCGACGGGATTCCTACGCATGACGCCCGACGGCACGTACGGCTCCGCGACTGGTTCGCTGGCGGAACGGTTCAACGTCGTCGCTGACGAAATGGAGGTGCTCAGCTCCGCCGTGATGGGCGTGACCGTCGGCTGCGCACGCTGCCACGACCACAAGTACGACCCGCTTTCGCAGAAGGAGTACTACAGCCTGAGCGCCGTGTTCCAAGCAGCGCTAGACCCGTATGACTGGCGGGACCCGACTGAGCGGTTTCTTGAGGTGGGCGTCGCTTCCGAGCAGGAGGCCGCCCAGAAGGCCAACGCACCGATCCAAGCCCAGATCGAGACCCTCCAGAGAGAGTTCGACGCCTTGGTGACACCGTTCTTCGAGCGTGAGCTGGAGCGGCGGCTCACCGATCTGCCGGAGGACACCGCCACCCGATTGCGGAAAGTCGCGCACACGCCGCGGAAGGAGCGCACGCCAGTCCAGAGCCGCTTGGCCAAGGAGCACGACGACCTGCTCAAAATCCCGAATGCGGACGGCGAATGGCACCAGATTGCCGAGGCCTTTCCGGAACTGAAGGACACTGCCGGCCCTGTCAATGCGCGCATCAAGGAACTCAAGGCCAGCCTGATCCCGCTGCCGAAGATCCGGGCGGTCTACGACATGGGAGGCGAGCCGTCCCGCACCTATTTGCTGCAACGCGGAGACGCGCAGGCAATCGGCCAGCGCGTTGTTCCGGGCGTGCCACGAATGCTCTCGGCCAAGACGGCTGCCTACAAGCCAGAGCCGCCGCACGCGGGAACCAGCGGAAACCGCCTGGCCTTCGCCCGTTGGCTGACGCAGCCCGACCACCCGCTGACCGCCCGAGTAATGGTCAACCGCATCTGGCTGAACCATTTCGGCAGGGGCATCGTCTCCACACCCTCGAACTTTGGCCTGACAGGCGCCGAACCCACCCATCCGGAGCTGCTGGACTGGCTGGCCACGGAATTCGTGCGCCAAAGGTGGAGCATCAAGGCGATGCACCGCCTGATGATGACGTCTGCCGCGTACCGCCAGTCAACTCGCGTGGACCCGGAATCCGCAGAGACGGATCCCGACAACACCCTGCTCTCCCGGATGCCGCTGCGAAGGATGGACGCCGAAGTGCTACACGACTCGGTCCTGCAGGTCACCGGAAGGCTGGACCGGGAACGCTTTGGACGCCCTGTCAACGTGACCAAGAGAGACAGCGGGGAAATCGTGCCGGACGCGACGGCAGCCGGATGGCGGCGGGCGGTCTACGTGCTCAAGAAGCGACGCATGCCCGTCACCCTGCTCGAGGTGTTCGACGCTCCAAAGCCGGCCCCGAACTGCACGGAGCGGAGGGAGTCGACAGTGGCTCCCCAGGCGCTGCAGCTGATGAACGGCGACGCCGTGCTGGAACACGCCAGGTATCTGGCCGGGCGCCTGATCGACGAACACCCGGGGCAATCCGAAGAGCAGGTCGCGGCCGCCTACGAACGGATCCTCTCCCGACCTCCCAGCGCTGAGGAAGTCCGGCTGGCGTCCTCAGATCTCTCAACCTTGGAGAGCCACTGGGCCGCCCACCTTGACAACACCCGGCACGTTGGGCCGCGCCGCGATGCGGCGCGCTGGATGGCGCTGGGCTCGCTGAGCCATGCGCTGCTGAACTCGGCGGAGTTCCTCTACATCGACTGAACATCCATGCAACGACCGAGCCGACGCGACTTCTTCTCCCGGATTGGGGACGGCATCCACGGGGCTGCCCTGACGTGGCTGCTGGGAGGCGAGCTCTCAGCCGCCGGACGCCGAACCTACGACCAGAAGCCGCGCGCGCCGCACTTCGAACCCAAAGCCAAATCGGTAATTCACCTCTTCATGAACGGCGGGCCGAGCCAGGTCGACCTGTTCGACCACAAGCCGGCGCTCGAGAAATACGCCGGCTCGCCGGCACCGAGGGACCTCGCCAACCAGCTCGAGTTCACAGACGAGGTCGGGACGCTGATGCCCTCACCGTACAAGTTCCGAAGGCACGGCGAGTGCGGGATGGAGATCTCGGACCTGATGCCTGGCCTGGGTGGCGTGGTCGATGACATCACCTTGGTCCGGTCAATGTACGGTGAGCACTTCAACCACGAGCCATCGCTGTACCTGATGCACTCCGGGCGCACGCTGCCGGGCCGGCCGGCGCTGGGAGCTTGGGCAGTGTACGGGCTTGGCACGGAGAACCAGAACCTCCCGGGCTACGTTGTGCTCGACGACCCGAAGGGCTACCCGATCAATGATCTCCAGAACTGGCAGGCCGGATGGCTGCCGCAGGTGTACCAAGGAACGAAGTTCCGGGCCGACGGGCCGCCAGTTCTCAACCTGAAGCGGGAAGAAGAGCTTCCCAGCCCGCTCCTTGAAGCCGAGAGGTCCCTGATCCGGCGCCTCAATGCGGCTCACAGGGACCAGCGGCCCCTCCAGCCGCAACTCGATGCGAGGATCGAGAGCTACGAGCTGGCCGCGCGAATGCAGATGGCCGCGACCGATGTCGCCGACTTGTCTTCGGAAACTGAGGCCACCAAAGAGATGTACGGCATGAATGACGAGCGGACGCGAGCCTACGGTGCCCGCCTGCTGCTTGCGCGGCGCTTGGTCGAGCGTGGCGTGCGGTTCGTGCAGGTCTTCATCGAGTACCAGATTTGGGACAACCACCTGAACCTCGACCGCGAACTGGGATACGCATGTCGCAAGACGGACAAGCCGGTAGCTGCCCTCATCCGCGACCTGAAGCAGCGCGGGCTTCTGGACTCGACCTTGGTGATCTGGGGCGGCGAATTCGGCCGCATGCCTCTCGCCCAGATCGGCCAAGCGGGCACGAGCGGCCGCGACCACGGCCCGGCGGGCTTCAGCCTCTGGATGGCCGGCGGCGGAGTCAAGGGGGGCCATGTGCATGGCGCGACCGACGACATCGGCCACAAGGCTGTCGAGGACCGGGTCAGCGTGCACGACTTCCACGCCACGATGCTGCACCTTCTGGGGCTGGATCCGGAGAGGCTCGTGTTCAACGTGCACGGGCTGGACGAGCGTCTGATCGGTCAGTATCCCGCGCGGGTCGTCCGGGAGATCCTTGCCTGAGTCGGACTACGGCCGCCCACGGGCGCGTCGGGACCCGGTCAGGAACGGCCGCCGCGCACCTCAACCGCACTCGCTGTCTCGTCCTTGGCGCTCCAGCAGCGCCCGAATGTCGAGTTCGCCAGGCGGGTGCCTGTCGAGCTCATCGTGAGAGCGCCTAGCACCAACCTCGCGATCGCGCGCGAGGCCAATCTCCTGCCCATCCAAGATGTCGCCGGAAAGATTGGGATCCCGTCCGAGCACGTGCTCCCGTTCGGCCACCACAAGGCGAAAGTCGCGCGCCCATTCATCAGGTCGCTGGCCAAGCGGCCCAACGGCAAGCTGGTTCTGGTCACCGCCGTGAGCCCGACTCCGTCCGGGGAAGGCAAGACGACCACTACGGTCGGGCTGGGGGATGCCCTGAACCGTATCGGCAAGCCCACCGCCATCTGCCTGAGGGAGCCTTCGTTGGGCCCGTGCTTCGGCATGAAGGGCGGTGGCGCCGGCGGCGGCTTCGCCCAAGTGGTGCCGATGGAGGACATCAATCTCCATTTCACGGGCGATCTGCATGCCGTCGCCGCCGCCCACAACCTGCTCGCGGCAATGCTCGACAACAGCGTCTACTGGGGGAACCCGTTAGGCATTGACGTGCGGCGCGTCTCTTGGCGGCGCGTGATGGACATGAATGACCGGGCGCTGCGACAGATCAACTGCTCGCTGGGAGGGGTCTGGAACGGATTCCCTCGCGAGACGGGGTTCGACATCACGGCCGCTTCGGAGATCATGGCCATCCTCTGCCTTGCCGCAGACCTCAAGGACCTAGAGCGGCGGCTCGGCAACATCGTCGTCGCCAGCCGCCGGGACCGCTCGCCGGTCTACTGCCGGGACCTGAACGCCAATGGGGCGATGACGGTGCTGCTCCGGCACGCCATGCAGCCGAACCTGGTCCAGACCCTTGAGCACAACCCAGCGTTCATCCATGGCGGGCCATTCGCGAACATCGCCCATGGCTGCAGCTCCGCAATTGCCACCAAGACGGCCCTGAAGCTCGCCGACTTTGTGATCACCGAGGCCGGCTTCGGCGCCGACTTGGGAGCCGAGAAGTTCTTCGACATCAAGTGCCGCATGGCGGGTCTGCGGCCCGACGCGGTCGTCCTTGTAGCCACCGTGCGAGCCCTGAAGGCCAACGGCGGGGTCAGCAAGGATGCTCTCGAACGCGAGAATGTGCGGGCGGTGGAAGACGGGTGCGTGAACCTCGGCCGCCACATCGAGAATCTGCGCCAGTTCGGGGTGCCGGTCGCGGTGGCGATCAATGAGTTCAACACGGACACTGACGCCGAATTGGCCGCGATCGAAGCCTATGCAAAGACCGTGGGTACGGAAGCGGTCCGGGCCCGGCACTGGGCGGATGGTTCGGCGGGAGCCGAAGCGCTTGCCCGGCACGTCGTGCGGCTTGCCGACAGCGGCACTGCACACTTTACGCCGCTGTATCCGGACGACCTGCCGCTGCTGGAGAAAGTGCGGACAATTGCGCGCCGCATCTACCGGGCCGACGATATCGATACCAGCGTCGCTGTCCGAAGGCAACTCAGGGACTGGGAAGCCGCCGGATACCGGAATCTCCCGGTGTGCATGGCGAAGACGCAGTACAGCTTCTCGACAGACCCGAAGCTCAAGGGCGCTCCATCGGGCCACCGAGTCTCGGTCCGGGAGGTAAGGCTGGCCGCGGGCGCCGGATTCGTGGTCGCCATCTGCGGAAACATCATGACCATGCCCGGCCTGCCCCGAGCACCCGCAGCCGAAGGGATCGGTCTCGCCGACGACGGCTCGGTCGAAGGCTTATTCTGATCGGACCTCGGCGCAGGCCATCTCGGGCGGGCGTGGCTCCGGTACAATCCCGAGCGTGCCCCGCATTGGACGTAGACGCTTCCTGCAGCAGACAGCGGCGGGCCTTGCCGCAGCACGTGCCGCAATGCCGAAGGAGAATTCGACCGGCATCCCGGCCCACGAAGAGATTCTCGTCCCTGGAGTGCACGCCTATGCCCAACGCAGCCTGAGGGCTGGTGATTCCGCAGAGTTCCGCGTCAGCAGCGACACGCCATTCGACCTCACGGTCGTGCGCACGGCCAGCGGCGACGAGGTCGCCTCGCTCCAGGAGCGGGAGCCCGAAGTGCAGCCCATCCATCCAGGCTCGTATGTGCACATTGAGGGGGGCTTCGGGGGCAGGCAGTTTGAGGAGCTCAGCGTGGAGTGCTGGGTGAGACGGTGGTCCTCTGAGGAACGCCAAGGACTGGTCACTGCCTGTGACGGAGACCAAGGGTTCGGACTGTTCGTATCTCGGCGAGGCTGGATCGAGTTCCTGCTGGGCAGCAGGCGCGTAGCTCATGCGCCTCTGCCCATACGCAAGTGGCGGCACGTCGCCCTAGTCTGGAACGGAAAGATCGCCGAGATCTTCCTCGACGGCGCATTTCAGGGCAGCTGGAGGCAAGTGGGGAGCATCGATCCGGGAACCACGCCAATTCGCTTGGGGGCCTCCGGCGCAGATGGGAGGGCAAGCGAATTCTTGGACGGGGACATCGCCATGCCGGCGGTATACGACCGGGCCCTCTCGGCGGCCGAAGTCCAAGCCAGGTACGAAGCGAAGGGCCTCGCGGCGCCATCGCGCAGCGCCATCGCATGCTGGCCGCTTGACGAAGGGAGCACCCATCGCGTGCGCGACATGAGCGGCACGCACCACGGAGCGATCGTCAATCGGGGCACCCGGATGATCGGCGGGCCATCCTTTGAGGCCGACAGGGTGCCGCGATACGGGGACTATGACCCTGTCATGGACTCCGAGCGAGGTCATGGGCTGCGGCTTGCTTCGGACGACCTGTACGATTGCCGATGGGACGCAACACACAGCATCAGGATTCCGGCCGACTCGAAGCCGGGGGTCTACACGGGACGCTTCGCATTCCGGAGGGGCGGCCGTAGGCTCCGCTACGACGTCACATTCCTAGTGCGCCGCCGGCAGGGACGAGCCAAGGCTCCGATCCTGATGCTGTGCTCGACGAACACATGGCAGGCATATAGCGCGACCCCGTTCGCGGTGAATTCGCTAGAGCCCTTCTGGGAAACGAATGGACAAGAGAACGCTCACGAGCGGGCGCCTGCCTACTGCTGCTACCGGAACCATGCCAGCGGCCAGCCGACGTACGCCATCGGGATGAAGCTCCCTTGGCCCGTGGCCGGTCCAGAGGTCGTCTTCAGCAGGAACACGGAGAATCTGCACTACAGCCACCTGATGCGGGGAGAGATCTTCGCGCACCGCTGGCTTGAGGAGAACGGATACGCATACGACGTCGCAAGCGACCACGACCTCCACCGAGACCCTTCACAACTGGAAGGCTACAGGGTCTTGGTGATCAATGGGCACAGCGAGTACTGGTCCGCGGAAGCCTACCACGCGGTGGACGCGTTCCTACGCTCCGGTGGCGCCGTCGTGGTTATGAGCGGCAACACGATGTTCTGGAGGGTCTCTTTCGACGAGGACGGGACTGCCATGGAGTGCCGCAAGCACGGTGTCGACATCGGCGGCCGCCTCGGGGCAGACGTCGGCGAGATCTACCACAGCCATGACGGGCGCCGTGGCAGCCTGATGCGGTTCTGCGGCCTACCGGCATGGGAGGTTCTCGGCCTAGAGTGCATCGGCTGGTGGCCGATCGACACGGAACACTTCGGAACTTACGAGGTGGTCACCGAGGACCACTTCCTCTTCCAGGCGCCCGAACCAGTTGGCCTGCGACAAGGCGAGACCTTCGGTTCCGCCCCGGGAGGAGGCCCGCCCCTGGTGGGCGGGCACGAATCGGACGTGCGGCCCAGCCTGATCCGGGCGATCACGCGGCAGCGCCAGGACAGCTTTCCCGTGCCCGGAGACCCCCCGGGCATCGTCCCTCTAGCCCAGATAGTCGACAAGCGCCGACGGGGGATCGACTACTTCGGCAAATGGGAGCCGCTCGAACACGGAGTCTACGCCGAGATGACCTACTGGGAGCGCCCACAGGGGGGCAAGGTCTTCCACACCGGATGCATCGCGGGCGGGTGGGCCCTATCCGCGGATCCGAAGATGCAGGCCCTCATGCGCAACGCGCTGCACCACTTTGGCGTGCCTCGCGAAGCCTGAGTCCTCGGACTCCCAAACCCAAGCCACCACGCTAGGGGAGTCGCCAAGAATGCCCTCACGGCTTTCTGGGGCCCGTGCGCGGATAACACGGCGAGACGGGCTCCAAGGAGTGCGAGACCGAGCCCAAGTGCCAACCGCCAAGGTTGGCGAACACTATCTCGTTGCGGCGGAGCGCAATGTTGGTCGGACGGTTCATCCATTCCGCGAGATGGTCCCGGAAGAGGACCTCGAAGGTCCCGTCGGGCCTCACGACGCCAATTTGGTCAGGACAGTAGAACGCGACGTACAGGTTGCCGTCGGTGTCCAAGGCGACACCGTCAGGTACGGTGTCCGGCTCAAGGGCGATTCTACGGACCGGTTCGAGGTCCGCCAACTCGGCGCCGTCCGTCCTGAATGCGAGAACGGCCGGGCCGGTACTCTCGACCACGTACAGCAGCGACTCTCTCCTGTCGAAGAACACCCCGTTCGCGAAGCGGAACGGTCCCGGATGGATGCAGCGACCACGTCCCCCTCGGGCCACGACGTGCAGCCGGCCGCTGGGCCGGTCGAGGCGGTAGTTGCCGGACTCGCTGAAGAATAGGTTGCCGTCCTCGTCAAGTGCGCAATCGTTTGGATTGTCGAGCGGACCGGAAGAGACCACCTCAACTTCCCCGCCGGACGTAATCCTGAGAACCTCGTTTCGCCCGGCGTCGCAGGCATAGAGGGCACCCGAAGCATCGGCGCACAGCCCCAAGACGAAGCCTCCCGTGTCGGCAATCTGCCGTGCCGAGGCGCTTGGCTCGTCTACTTCATAGACCTGGCCAGCCTCACCTCCGGAATAGAGTGACCCGTCCGCACCAAAGCACAGGCCTTCGGGGTGGTCGAGGCCAGAGCAGACTGTCCGAACGTTCGAGTCTGAGCAACGGGTCATGGCAGGCCGCGGGCCTTTCGGGGCGGGAACTTGCAATACAGGCTACCGAATCCATCCCGGCCTGACCGGTGTCTTGTCAGCCCTGACGGCCAGAATGTTCCAAGGCAACTTGCGCTGTAGCGTCTGTCGAGCGCAAGCAGGGCGGCTTGGACCAACCTCGGCGAG
>JAJDWM010000726.1 GCA_022825595.1 Bryobacterales bacterium
CCGGCGTGCGTTCGCCTGGAGAAACGCAATGTAGCCCGCTTCGCTTAGCACACCGGACGCTAGGTCGATCACGGCCTTGGCGGCTTCCTCCTCGCTAGCGCTGAAGCGATACC
This sequence comes from Bryobacterales bacterium, assembly GCA_022825595.1. Lineage (GTDB taxonomy): Bacteria > Acidobacteriota > Terriglobia > Bryobacterales > UBA6623 > VXMF01. The sequence goes on from JAJDWM010000726.1 coordinate 114, forward strand.
CGTTCAACTCCAAGAAAAGGACGCCGACTAGGAATGCGGTGCGCTTATTCCCGTCCGCGAAGGGATGGTTGCGGACGATTCCCGCAGTGTAGGCAGCCGCCATCGCGACGGTCCCGGGCGATTCCGCATACGTCAAGAGTTGTCGAGGTCTGGCCAGAGCGGATTCCAGCATCGCGTAGTCCCGGACACCTTCGGCACCCCCAAACAGGGCGAGGGCTCGATCATGCAACGCGAGAGCATCGCGGTAGTCGATCCAGACTGGCTCCTTCATTCAGCCAATGTGTGTAGCGTGTTGCCGTAGCGGCTGATAATGTCTTCGGCCTTGGCCATTTTCTCTTCAAACGCTGGATCGTACGGAGTTAGTCGATAGCTGCTGTCGGGTGTCTCGACCAGAAAGAGCCGTTGCCCTTCGGAGGCGCGCAAACGGTGGACGACTTCCCTGGGCAGTATGATGCCTAGCGAGTTGCCGACCCTCCGGACCTTGAGTTCGTTCATGGGGTATCTCCAAACTGTTATCACTAGAGTAATAACATGCGGAAAGAATCGCAAGCGCCATCGCAGGCGATTGCCACCTCGGCTCGCGGAGAGTCTTCCGACAGACCTGCTGTGGGCATGTAGTAGGGAATCTACGCACCCCGGCGTAGGGCTGCCCCGCTTCGGCATAAGGCGTTCGGCCGCCGCTGCGCCACCAAGCGGTCAAGCTGCAAGGCTCGTTGGTAGAGTGTGCCAATGGGTCGGCCATATTGAACGGGCGATGGAAGGCAAGCACTTGAGATTCGTCCAAAGCGTTATAGGTTATAGATTGTGACCGTATGCCCCCCGGAAAGAACAGCGGCCCGTCCAATTTCCGAATCGGCACTTGGAACACCGAGTGGGCCAAGCCCAGCAGCACTAAGGGTGACCGTGGCAACATCATTCGCAACCAGCTCGCCGATTTGGCCTGCGACGTGCTGTGCGTGACCGAAGGATTCGCGGGGATTCTCCCCGATGGAGGTCATGTCATCGACGCAGGCGAGGACTGGGGCCACCCCGTCCGCAAGGGCCGCAGAAAGGTGCTGTTGTGGAGCAAGCAGCCCTGGACTCCCCACATCGACGCCGTCGGCTCGACGGATCTCCCAAGCGGTAGGTTCGTGGCGGGCATCACGGAAACACTGTCGGGGTCTCGCCTGACTGTTGTTGGCGTCTGCATTCCCTGGAGCGGTGCGCACGTGAGAGGCGGCCGCAAGGACCGCAGGTTGTGGCAGGATCACGAAGCTTGGCTAGCAGGGTTCGAGGAGTTGCGCAGTCGGCTTCCCGAATCACGAACCATCGTCTTGGGCGACTTCAACCAATGCATCCCGCGAAAATACGCACCGCGCCGGGTTTACGAGGCTCTCAAGCGTGCGTTCAACGGGTTCAGCTTTGCTAGCGAAGGAGAGTTGCCAGGGGGACGGGCGTCGATTGATCACATAGCGCACACGCCGGACCTGACCCGAGGCAGCGTCAGGATCTGGGACAAGAGGGCTGACGACGGGACACGCCTGTCGGACCATTTCGGCGTATGGTGCGACTTCAGCAAAGGCTAGCGGCTTGGCAGGAGGAGTCTTCGGGGCTCACCACGGACACGATCTATCACGTGTCACGGTTGTCAGGAATAGCGGGTGAACCGGCGTGCGTCCGGTCGCTCCAACCCCTTGCTCAGGCGTCCGCTCTGGTGCCTTGCAAGCGGTGGAAGACGAGTGTCTCGTTCCCACTCGCCACTCGTATGTGCTCGACCTTCACGCCGAACACAGGCTCGATGAGGTCGTCGCGCACGACGTCGCCGACCGCGCCAAACGCTTCCAGCCGCCCTTCGCTCATCAGGGCAACTTGATCGGCCCATCGCATGACGGCGTTGAGGTCGTGCAACGCCACCGCGACGGCCTTGCCCTCGCCTGCAAGCTCTTGGAGCAGCTCGAGGGTTTCGAGCGAGTGGTCGATGTCCAAGCTGGCCGTCGGCTCGTCTAGCAAGATAGCCTTCGCTTCGGTGGCCAGGCTGCGCGCAATCAGCACTCTTTGCCGCTCGCCGCCGGACAGCTCGTTTGCGAAGCGGTCTTCGAGGTGCGCGACGTCCGCTCGCGCCAGCGCAGCGTTGACAGCTTCAACGTCGGCATCGCCGAGCGAATCGAACCGGCCGACATGCGGGTAACGCCCCATGGCGACCACGTCGCGGACCGTGAACGCGAAGTCTATGCGCGTGTCTTGCGGGACAAACGTGACTTGTCGCGCGATCGCCTGCCGAGGTAGCCGTGTCAGGCTCTTGCCATTCAGCTCTGCCAGTCCCTCCGTGGGCTCCCAGAGTCCGGCCAGCAGGCGAAGGACAGTTGATTTGCCGGACCCGTTCGGTCCGACCACCGCCGTCACACGCTCGGACTCGACCGACAGCGAGACACCGCGGATCAGAGACCGACCATCGATCTCGATGCCGGCATTGCGCAGAAAGAGGCTCAAAAGTACCCGATCTCCTTGCGCCGCTGCCGCAGCAAGTAGAGGAAAAACGGCGCTCCGAACGCCGCCGTGACAACGCCAAGACGAATCTCGCTGGGAGGGTTGGCAGTCCGCGCCAACAGGTCGCAGGCGATTACGAACGTGGCGCCTGCGAGGGCGCTCGCCGCCAGCAGCGTCCTATGCGACGGCCCCAGAACCAGTCGCAGCGCGTGGGGGACGACCAGGCCCACGAAGCCGACCACGCCGCTCACCGAGACCGCGGCGGCCGTCAGCAGCGCTGCCGCGAGCAGCACGGCCCTCCTGACACGCTCTACGTCAGCGCCCAGCGAGGTGGCCGTCTCTTCGCCGAGAAGCATCAGGTCTAGGTCCCGCGAGTGCCAAAACGCGACCAGCAAGCCGAGAGCGACAAACGGAGCGCAGATCACCACATGGGTCCAAGTCCGGCCGTCAAGTCCGCCCATGATCCAGAACACGATCTCTCCCGCGACCTGCCAGTCAACGAAGCTGAGCGAGATCAGCAGGGACGAGCAAGCCGTGATCATGGCTCCCAGCGCGATGCCGGCCAGCAAGAGGGTGGCCACCGGCGCGCGGCCCGCGCGGCTGGCGATCATGTAGACGGCGAACAGAGCTAAGAATGCGCCTACGAATGCCGCCAGCGGCAGCCACAGGGCCGAACTCGCCGTCCAGCCGGTGATAAACGCGACCACTGCTCCCAGAGCGGCCCCTTGACTCACTCCGATGATGCTGGATTCGGCCAGCGGATTCCGGAATATGCCCTGCAGCTGGGTTCCTGC
>JAJDWM010000200.1 GCA_022825595.1 Bryobacterales bacterium
ACCTTCCTGCACCTGTGCGGAAGTGAATACTTCAAAATTAGCAGACCTAATCTTAAACCATTTCGATTCGCGTCCGTGAGCTATAACCCCCATAACGAGCGTCAGTGCGATAACAATATGGTGTCGGTAGTGCAACGTTACGATCAACGTAAGTATCGACCTGTTGGGGTCACATCAGTTGTTCCAGTGGGCGAATTCATGGATGCACGTGAGGGCCGTATTGTCCTAGGATTCGAGAGTGACAGGAGTTGCTCTCCACCATGTTCGGGAACATGCCGCATATACGTATGATACTCATCTGGCCCGATGAGAGGCCGATTCTGATCGACCGAGGAGCACCGTCGCTGCCGGCATCGGACTGGTTGCCGTGCGTCTGCCGCGAACTGAGTGGCACGCCCGCTAAGTCGGTCCGAACATGGGACCCGTCATGTGGCTGGCCGAGCCCGAGGTGAGATCAACGGTCGCACCTGCCACGTCATCCAGCACGATCCTCCCGCCTGGGGCGGGCCTGACGTCTGGTCGATCTGGGTGCTCGTCGGCTTGACGTACTGGAACAAGGAGCTACAAGAACTACTACGCCCACCCGAATGACTCATGGGCGTCGCGCAAAGTCAAATGCCACGATCACCCTCAAGGACAAGGTGTTTGCCGCAGTGCTGGGCCTGCGCCCGTGCGAGCCATGGGCCTGCTGCGCCGGGCGCCCGCTGTCGTTCTGCGATCCTCAGGCCCGCACGCGGTACTCCTCAATGGCGTCTTGGTCCACGTCCAGTCCCAAACCAGGCAAATCGGGGAGCTTCACGAAGCCGTCCTCAATCTCGAACACGTGTGGCGTCCGAAGAACATTGAGCCCGGGAGACCACTGCTCTTGCGGGAGGTTGGGTTGCCCGATGATCTCTTGGTAGTCACAGTTCGGCATGGCGCAGCCGGCTTGAATGTATCCCGCCAATGAGAGTCCAGCCGTACCGTGCTGAATGCACGGGACGTTGAAGGCCTCCGCAAGCACGCTGATCTTGCGGGCGTTGAGGATTCCCCCGCAGATCCGTGTGTCCGGCTGCAGCACGTCATACGTGCGATGGGTGAGGAATGCGAGGAACTGGTGGATGGACTTGCCCAGTTCGCCGCCAGTGATCGGAATATCGACCTCCGCCGCGAGCCGCGCGGGGCTTTCAAGGTCGTGCCCGTCGAAGGGCTCCTCAAGCCAACGCGCGTTGTGGCGCTCAAGACCGCGCGCAACTTGCAGCGCTGTATCGTAGTCCCAGACCCAGCCTGGACGGACTGCCGTGCGGTCGAACATGATCTCGAATTCGTCACCGACCGACCTTCGCGCCACCGCCAGCATTTCCACGTCGTCCATCGGGCGCGGCCGCCATGCGCGCACCTTCATGGCGCGGTAGCCGGCGTCCTTGAGATGAGCCGCGTATCGGGCCTGAGTCTCAAACGGGACGTCCGACTGGTCGGGCTTGCCGGGAAAGACACACGTGCGGTAGACCTTCAGGCGATCGCGGTAGCCGCCGAGCAGCCGAGCCACCGGGAGCCCGGCGGCACGGCCGATTGCGTCCCACATCGCGTGCTCAACGCCAGACCAGCCCTGGACTCCCAACTCCCCGCGCTGCATCTGCAGCCGCTGCAGGTGGCGGTCGATCGCGAACAGATCCTCACCCTCCAGCGTCGGCCTTGCCCACCTCTCGATCAGGGCCACATCGCCCCGTACGAAGGACGTCCCGACGATGCCGGCGTCTGTGTGAACACGATTGACTTGGTAGCCGTAGATGCGATGGGGGTCCGGCTCTCTCCCACCTGTTGGGGGAATCTGGATTCGGAAGGTCTCAATGCGCGTCATCCGGACGCGAGAGACGCGATTCCGTTGTTGGGCCTTGAGGAACGTCGGGAGCCCCAAGCCAGCCGCAATCGCGGCGGGAATTTGTTCCAGAGTCTGGCGTCTGGTTGTCCGGTCCACGCGCATCAGGCCTCCGGCTCGAGGTCCCACCCGAAGCCCGGCCCGTCGGATGGTCGCGTATAGATGCCCTCGGGTCCTCGGGTGAGGTTGTTGTCCTCTTCGTAGCGCTCGTAGACGACGTCCGGACCACCCGGCGCTGGCATGAACATCTCCGCCCAGGGCGAGTTGGGAGTCGCGTAGATGAAGTGCACTGCGTCGCGCTGGCCTCCTCCGTGGGGAATCACGGGAATGTCATGAGCGGCCGCCATGTGGGCAATCTTGACGAGCTCGCTCATGCCACCGCACCAGTGGATGTCGGGCTGCCAGATTTCGGCTCCGTTCACGCGCAGCAGCTGGCGGAAGCCGTAGCGGGTGTAGACATGTTCGCCGGTCACAATACGCGTTGAGGTGATCTTCTGGCGCAACCGCCCGAATCCCTCGAAATCGTCGGGTGGGAGGGCCTCTTCGATCCAATAGACGTTGTAGGGCTCAAAGGCTTCGGCAAGTTCCAGCGTGTACCGCTCCGTGAGCGCCATCCAACAGTCCATCAGCACGTCGCCCTCCGCGCCGACGGCCGCCCGCGCGCGCTTGACGAGTTCGACGTTCTTGCGAATTCCCTCCCGTCCGTCCGCCGGTCCGTACGGCAGGGCCAGCTTCAGCCGGGTGTATCCAAACTCGACGTGCTGCTCAATGTCGTTACCGGTGCAATAGCAGGGGATCCTCTCATGGATTCTGCCTCCCAACAGTCGCCAGACGGGAACGTTGAAGACCTTGCCTGCCAAGTCCCAGAGTGCGACGTCAACGCCGGAGATGGCATTGACAGTTACGCCCTTTCGACCGTAGGACATCGTGGCGCGCCACATGATGTCCCACAAGCGCTGGATGTCGAGCGGATTCTCGCCGATCAGCAGCTTGGTCAGGTGATCCTCGACGATCACACCTCCGCCGGGTCCCCCAGGGCCGTATCCCTTCACGCCCTTGTTGGTGCTGATCTCGACCCAGAAGCTACGAGCTCGGGGACCGTCAGCTCCGAATAGGCTGCGCATGGGCTTGTACTTGGGATAGATCGAGACCGGATTTGCGACTTCGACACCTCCGGTGGACCAAGAGCCCGGGGCTGGTTCGTATCGCGGCACGGGCCTCTTGGGCCGCATTGTCACGAGCCGCACTCCTGTGATCCTCAAGTCATCTTCGACAAGGGGGGCGGCTCGGGTCAGCAGCTGTGCCGCTGCTGCGCATGGGGCAAGCTTGAGAACGGTGCGTCGGTCCATAGTTTTCTCCTTTATTGGTTTGCTTAGGTGATTCGAGGTCCGGATCGTGCAATTGGCGCGGGCCGCGGTTGCGGGTGAGGCCGAGTCTTGGGGGCACTTATTGTGGCCTCCGGTACGCCGGGTCTGCGGCGTTCTTCGAGGGATGCGCATTGCCACCCTAGTCCTCGTCTTCCAGTTTCCCCGCACCGATCGGAATTGGGGCGGCGGAGGCCGACTGCCCTGCATGGAGTCAAGCACTCCAACGCCCTCACGAGTGTACGCGGGTTTGCAGGTGACATGTGGCCAATTTCGGCCCAACCGTAGTCAGAGGCCTGTCTACGATCTGGGCAGTTGTCACAATTCGAGGGTCCGAGGGCCTAGAACGGGCGGCTATCGCCGCGGGAAGTGTCTTCGAGGAGTCTGTCTCGCCACGCTTTCGACTTGGGCAGCCCCGCCTTCTCAGCCCCCCGGCCAGACGCGTGTCCGTAGTTAGCTTAGCCTTCCGTTCGACCACTTCCGCCGCGGCGGCTGGCCGGCACCGGAACTGTCGTGGTTCAGTTTCGGTCATCTGGCATTGCGGGAACCTTCGTGCAACTGTACTCCCGGCATCACGTGACGGATGAGCAGCCCAGCACGTCGAAACAATTAGTGATTCGCCTGTCCCCAGCCAGCACATGTCAGCAAGCTGGCTGGGGCGCCGCCCGTCTCGGCTGGCGGTGTCAACCAGCGAAGCTGGGCGCAGTCCCTTGCTCTGGGTTGTCTTGGTGCGTGCGCGCAAAGCGAGTTTCGGGCGATACTTGTAGTTGTCAGCGAGGAAAGGCCCTACAAGATGTATGCCGATTGACGATTTCAGGCATGCTCGAGTTAGGCCGTGAGGAGAAGGACCTTGATTTTTCGATCAGATGCCGGGCTCTGCCCGGGCCCGGGGGCCACTGTCGGCGCGCCTCTGGGACGACTTGGACGGCCGCGAGCAGTCGCGCTCTGGGCGCTGTCGGCAGCCCTGCTGGGCTTGGCTGCTGGGCCGATTTCGGCCGCCGACCCAAACGCTCCCACCGATGAGCAGGTGGCCGCCGCCGTCGCGGCTTCCGACAGGCTCCTGAACATGGGGCGGGTCGGCGAAGCGTACGAAGGAATCCGACCGATCGCGGAGGCGCGGCCGGACTCGAACCAGGCCACGTTCGCGTTGGGTCTGGCCGCCCTAGCAGCGGCGGACGCGGCGGCG
>JAJDWM010000358.1 GCA_022825595.1 Bryobacterales bacterium
CAGGTTGGCAACAGGAACTTTGGTGTGATCTCAAGTGCACGACCGCCGCGGGTCATGCAGCTTGGGCTGAAGTTCGTCTTCTGAACAGTGGACTGATCGAGTAGTGGTCGAAGAGCCGAGCAATATGGAATCAGCCAACATCGAACAGAAATTCGTGCTCCGCATGGCGCTCATGCCACTGATTGGACTCTGTGGGTTCTTGCTGGCCGTTCAGTTAACGGCTCAGAGTGATGCAGAAGATCGTGACTGCGGAAGTGGTGAAACCTATGCGGGGCAGAACTGCAGCCGTAGGGATGCGCATGTGCGTAGGTGCGAGTCGACCAAGACAAGGACCCAATGGGCCGCCTACCGTGCATACCAGCGGAAACTGTCGAGGTGTAGCAGTGGTGACAGCAGCTGTCGTACTAGGGCAGGAAACGAGTACGGTCGGGCGTACGCCAGCGCAATCGACGTCGCACGGAGGTGTAGGGAGCGTGCGCCTTCATGCACCACGGTCTGCGTGTCTCGGCCTTCAACTTCGGCTCCGTCAGGCCAAGCCGAATTGGATTGCATACAAGACGGTGGCGTCTGGATTAATGGCCGGTGCGAACCGAGCGGCGCTGACGCTAGCGACTCGTGAGGAGGAATCGAGTCGCACAATCGGCCAATGATCAATTCTCTTCACAGCGATGGCGCTCCGTGCGCCATCGCTTCTTTCCGTATGTAGTGGAATCGCAGAGTTAGGTGGAGTCCCCATTCGACCGACCCTTGAGGATAGGGGACGTTCGCCACAGTCAACGCCGAGCGCGGCGGCCGCGCTGTGGCACTTCCAACCGGTAACCATTCGAGAGAACTGTGGAGATTAGGGCTGCGGTCGCAGATCAACCTCGAAGGCTTGGCTAGGTAGAGCCGATCCCAGCTGAGTCGTGCCGAGTGCTGGCTGGCAGCGCACGGCGTGGCAAGTGTGGTCAAGGCGTTTGCGGGTTGCGTTGGCCGAAACCTGACCAAGTTGGCGGCTGCCTGCTGGAGCAAGCGTGGTCATCCGCGGGAGTCGGGCGTCCCGATTCGGGCCTCGCGGATCGCAGTCTGCGGACTCTCGCTGCGCTGCCCGCGCCAGCGACCCGTAGGACGCGCCGCAGCGGCTGGAAGCTGTCGCGAGAAGTTCCCGAAAGAAGTCCTTCAAAACGCTAAACACAAGATGGCGCATGCGGTAATTCGCGAGACACTGTTCGCCAGCGAAGCCAGCCTGCTGTCCGAGCCTCGGCGGGGAATCCTGCGGGTGCGGCTGCCGCGGCAGTCCCAAGCACACCTCGACGAGGCGCTTGAGCCCGTGCTGAAGGCACTGAACCAGACCGGTACGGTTTATCCGGTCACCGACCTGCGCTTGGTCTACGAGTTCAACGGCAGATGAAACCGCCCGCCGCTCTCAGCAAAGGCTCCTTAGCTAGCATGCCACTGCGCCACGGCGCACGGACTCGACAGAAGGCGGCTGGACGCGAGCCGCGCTAGTTCGCGACCTCCACACTCCGCCGAGAGGGGCTCGCCGAGGGCTGACTAACTCTGGGAGGACCTCTGCGGAACTTGCGACAACCATCGGTCGATACGCGCTGCCCTGCTGGCCATGGCCCTCAGATTCCGATCCTCGGCCAGAAATGCGGACAGCGACAGTTAGTCCATGACCGGCACTGTGGGGCTGCGGTGCAGGTTGAACCCGCCGTGCTACGAGACGCGCGACGGCCTCGCAAACTTCAACCTCGGTCCGTGCAGCCTTGAAGCCCGCGTTGTGCCAGGAGGATGCGACCAAGGCTTCATCCACGTGGCCGGGCTCAACGGCAGTGACAATTTCGACCGACGGTTGATGACCACGGACTACACGAACTTCGCTCCTCGTTTCGGGCTGGCGTACAAGCTGACGGAGAAGGCCGTTCTTCGCATGGCGTATGGAATCTTCTATGGCAACATGTCAAATACGGGCGGGGCGGGTTCATGGAGACTATGCCGCCCTTCCACATCAAATCCAGTCTGGTCACGGGCCGCATTGAGCCAACCTTGAAGCACTCGGAGGGCCTGCCTCCCGGCACGATCAGCCCCCGGAACGCGAGGGGCGTGGAGATGTCGTCGTTCGAGGTCGATCCACAATGGCCTCTCGCCCAGAACTGGAACTTCAACCTGCAATTCTCAATGCCTGGCGACGCGCGGTGGGAAGTCGGGTACGTCGGCTACAAGATGAACCACATGATCGGGCGGTACGACGAAAACCTTCCCCGTCCGGGTCCCGGGAGCCCCAATTCCCGCAGGCCTTGGGCCAGGACCGAGATCCCAGCGTCTTGCCGCGGCGACTTGTGCTTCGACGGCACTGAGCCAGGCGGATACATCACGCTTGGAAGGATGAATCGGCATGCTTTCCGCGAGAACACCCTCTACCACGGCTTCCAGACGAAGCTCGAGAAGCGCTACTCGCAGGGGTTGACGTACATCCTGTCGCATTCTTGGTCCCACGTGATCGGTGATGCCCGTGGCGTAACTGGATCTGTGGACGCACCGGGCTCGAACCTGCGCTTTGTGCTCGACCCGCTCGACTGGCGCCGCGAGCGCGGCGATGGTGCGCAAGACATGCGCCACCGCTTCATCGGCAGCTACGTCTACGAGCTACGCTTCGGTCGGACCAAGCGATTCGGAAGCGGTTGGGGCAGTGGCGTGAACGCAATCCTAGGCGACTGGTCGATCGGGTCGATCATCACAGTGACCTCCGGCACTCCCCAGCACCTGACGGTTGCCAGAAACCCGGCCAATGTCGGTGGAGGTGACCGACCTGATGTCGTAGCCGGCACCTCTTGGAAGCTCGACAATCCGGATCCAGCCCGCTTCTACAACGAAGCAGCGTTCGTTCCCAACCAACCCTTCACGTTCGGGAATGCGGGAAAGAACGTGCTGGCCGGACCAGGAACGATTGGCTGGGATTTCTCGCTGTACAAGAACATCCGTTTCGGAGAGAAGTACGGGCTGCAGTTCCGCGCGGAGGCGTTCAACTTCCCCAACCAGCCGAACTTCAACTTCCCCAACGCCCAAGTGGACAACCGGAACTTCGGCATCATCTCCAGCGCCCGCGCACCGCGGATCATGCAGATCGGACTGAAGTTCGTCTTCTGACCAGTCCCACCGGAGGGCGCCCTGTGGGGGGTGCCCTCCGGCTTGCGCGAGCACTCGGACTCGAGCCGGGAATGGGCTCCCGATCATCCCTTGGCGCTAGGTCGGCAGAGAGGGTGGTCACTGCGGAAAGCCGCCGGCAGGCAGCCTTCGCGATCGTCTCGGGTGTGACCTCATCTGCCGGTCCGCCCCCTGCGTTGGGGCAGTGAGGTGGGCTCGCGCGATACTCAATGCGTACCGCCGTCGTGCGTACCGGACTTCAATAGGACATGTCGGCACATCCACGCCACGTCGTCACGCGAATCGCCGCTGTTGAAGCGACTACTCGGAAGTTGGACGGCCGACACCTCGCTCTCAAGGGTGAGCCCTCACACCCACCGCTCCGAGGGGCGGTGATCACCCTGCTCACAATTGCGCCATTGGTGGCCTCGTATGCCCAGACCATCGACCGGGGCGGGAGTGCTTCCTTCACCGACAACTGCGTGATCTGCCACGCCGGAGACGGTAGAGGGACGAACCGAGGCCCATCCATTCTGGAGTTCGTCGCGAGTGCTTCCGGGAACGAAGTTGGGAGCTTTCTCCGCCGTGGATTTCCGGAGAAAGGGATGCCGGCGTTCGACCTGCCCGACTCTGAGATGGAAGCCTTGGTGGAATTCCTGCGGACGCTGCCCCAACCGAGCGACAGTGAATCGGCTCTTCCGACTGCTGACTTCACGCTCCCGGACGGAGGCCGCGTCCGAGGAGTCGTCCTGAACGAGAGCGGGTTTGACGCCCAAGTCCGAACCTCTACGGGGAGAATTCGGCTCCTGCGGCGGACTGCGGACGCCTACTCCGAGGCGGAGACCGCACCCAGCGTCGACTGGCCGACCTACCACGGCACATTCAGCGGTAACCGCCACAGTCCCTTGAGCCAGATCAACCGAGGGAATATCGGCGCGTTGGCACCGCAATGGTTCTACCCGATTCCGGGACAGAGGATGATTGAGGGCACTCCGGTCGTCATTGGCGGAATCATGTACGTCACTGCCGTGAATCGGGTCACCGCCCTCGACGCGGAGACGGGGCGCGAAATCTGGACGTACTCCCAGCCGCGCAACACGGGTCTCGTCGGGGATGCGGCTATCGGCCTGAATAGGGGAGTCGCCGTCCGCGACGGCTTGGTCTTCACAGTGACCGATCACGCACACGCGATCGCGCTAGACCGATGGACTGGAGCACTGGTCTGGGACGTTGAGATGGCGGACTGGCGCGACCACTACGGGGCGATAGCGGCTCCGCTGGCGATCGGGGATCTGGTCTACTTCGGCATCTCCGGCGGAGATACCGGCCTCCGAGGATTCCTGGATGCCTATCATGCCGAGACCGGCGAGCGAGCTTGGCGGTTCTGGACGATTCCGGCACCAGGCGAAGCGGGTTCCGAGACATGGGGAGATCCGGAAGTGATGGAGAAGGGGTGTGGAGCGACTTGGCTGACTGGAAGCTATGACTCGGATCTCGACATTCTCTATTGGCCGACGGGCAATCCATGCCCCGACCTCAACGGAGACCGACGCCCCGGAGACAACCTCTACACCAACTCCGTCCTGGCACTGGCACCGCGGACGGGCGAACTGCTGTGGCACTTCCAGTTCACGCCTCACGACACGCACGACTGGGACGCCCAGGAACCTCTGATCCTCGTGGACGAAGAATTCGACGGGCGACCTCGCAAGCTGCTGGTCCAGGCGAATCGCAATGGCTTCCTGTACGTGCTCGATCGCCAGACCGGAGAATTCCTATTGGGCGAGCCGTTCGTCGACCAGACCTGGGCCGAGGGCATCGGTCCCTCAGGTCGTCCGATCGTGAGGCCAGGCAGCGACCCTACCGTTGAAGGGAGCGTTGTGTGCCCTCCGATCCGTGGTGCCACGAACTGGTGGTCGTCGGCCTACAGTCCGGTTTCGAGGCTGTTCTACGTGATGGTCCACGAAGCATGCATGCTCTACATCAAGGAAGATGTCCCGTGGCAGCGCGGAAAGTCATGGCTGGGCGGAACGTTCCGCCTCGCGGACGGCTCCCCGAATCGAAGGCACATCCGGGCTCTGGACATCCAGACGGGGCGGACCTTGTGGAACTACGCCCAAACCGGCCACTCCACAACGTACTCGGGCGTGCTCTCCACAGAGGGCGGTTTGGTGTTCTTCGGAGAGGACAGCGGAGCGTTCGCCGCAGTAGACGCCCAAAGCGGACAGCCGCTTTGGCACTTCCAAGCAAGCCAAGACTGGAAAGCCTCGCCCATGACGTACATGGTCGGAGGACGTCAGTTCGTGGCGATAGCGTCCCAGCTTGGGTTCTGGTCGTTCGCGCTGCGCAACTGACCCTTGGAGCGTCGCGGATCTGCTCGTTAGCTGGCGTCCGCTCGAATGTCACGCAACTCGCGGTCCATCCTGGCAGCGGTGTCCGAATCGCCGGCCGCTCTTGAAGCGTCCCTGAGGCCGACCACTGATAACGCGCGTCTGGGAGCCCGCAGCAGCGAAGCGCTGAATGCCTCGGCTGCCTCGGCTGCCCGGCCGAGGCTAAGCAATGCCTCCCCGAGGAGCTCGTGGGATGGCTTTGCCGGAAACGGCGGACCGTAGCCGTATGACGTGGCTGCCTCTTGTTCGGCCGCCATTCGCAACTTCCCAATGCCACCATCGGGATCGTTCTGAAGCAGGAGAAGACCTTCCAACTCCAAGGCAGCAATTGGTACGGACTTGGCCTTTCCTGCATTCTCGCGAGAGTATGACTGGAGCTTATCGAGCCACTTCTTGGCTGCATCAATACGGCCTGTCTTCAGTGCGGCTATGCCCTCGGCAAGTGCGTAGGCACCGAGCGCCCGACCATCAATGCCATCCAAGTCAACCTCCTCCAGGTCCTCATCCCACAGTTCAGCCTCGATCATCAGGTGGGATCGCAGGTACGCATGGTGGCTCCGCGCTCGCCTGCTGCCTGAGGCACGGGAGTCATTGGCGATGACCTGGAGCCAGCGGCGTGCCTCATCCACGCGACCCTGCTGCAGATAGGCGTACTGTAACCACCACATCGCGTGGTAGCCACGCTTGTCCGTGCCGAGGCTGAGCCGTCTGACCCGCGCTTCGGAGGAGTTCCAAGAATCGATGTTCGACGAGACGCACTCATCCCACATACCTAGGGCGAGAAAGATGTGCGAAGGCATGTGCTGGGCATGGGGGGCCGATGAGGCCACTTTCGAGTACCGCCTCGCATAGCGCAGCCCTAATGGCGCATGCACTGGATCGTCGAATGAGTGGATCAGGTAGTGCAATGCTCCGGGATGGTCGGGGTTTCGCCGATACACCTCCTCGGCCACGGCGGCAATCCGCATGTAAGTGCGCGTGTCACGCGTCCCGCCCGTCGTCCCGAACATCGAGACCGCATACAGCGCGGCAGCCTCCATATCCTCGGAATCCGACCGATGGAGGTCCCCCATAGCCTCGGAGTAGCGCCTCCAGCGGTCTTCCTTGGATCCTTCGCCGAAGAGCACTCGCGCGGCTCTCACGTACTCCGCCTCCCTCTCGGTGAGCCTAGACTCCTCGGTGAGCCGCGAAAGTGACAATCTGCCCTCCTTAACGTTCTCCCGTCCCCAGACGGGGCGATAGTGTGTCAGAGCTTCGCCCCAGTACGCCAGCCCAAACCCCTGGTCGGCCTCCTGGGTCCGCCGAAAGGCCGTAGCAGCGTCGTCGTACTCGAAGTTGTGGAGCAGCGCCATCCCCGTAAGGAAGTCTTCCTGCGCCGCATCCGAACCGCTATTGGGGAAGTTGATCACTCCAAGTGTCTGCTCCGCCCCCAGCCCTCCCGCGACCAAGAGAAGCCCGGCGATCAGATTCTTCATGGTTCACAGCCTAACACCGGGCGGGCTTCGGGCACACCGGTGCGAAGGCACCCCCTGCCGACCTTGGGATAGGAAGGGGAGCCCGGCCAGTCTGGTGCGATTCCCCGGTCGCAACCAAGATGGAACGCAGGTCCGGCCCCCACGATGGAATGGCAACCGCCGTTCGTGGGCGAGCACCGAACTCAGATCGGGACCTCGGATGATCCCCGATCGCCCATATCTGCGACTCGCAGACAACCAGCGGCCACTCTCCTTCGCGCGTTCGTCCCTCGGCTCTCGAATGGCCGCGCCCACACCTCCGGTCCGCTCAGCTCCCACGGGCCACCGCCCTGGTGTGAATAAGCGCCACGGTGGAATGGAAGAGCACCCCCGCGCTCTGCTGACGCGATTCTTCGGGCGCCCCGGCCTGCTGGCGCACTCGTGTAGACCCGTCAGACTTCAGTGCACAGTGTCCGCCATGCGCCAACAGTTCCAGCGGCCCTTGGCCATGTCGCGGCCATCGCGGGTCGGTTCGGTTTGAAGCGGCCGGAGATGTCGACAGCCGTCCAACACCCCGATCGCAGGCATCCCGAGGTAGCGGTCGCCGAGACTCGGCGTCGCAGTGCGTGCCAGCCTGCGTAAGATGACTACATCGGAGGAGAACTTGATGCCAGAAATCCGATTGACTAGAACCCAGCTCGCGGCGGCCTTCTCTGCCTTGGCGGTAGCTGCCCTGGTGACCACAACGGCGGTTTCCCAGCGCAGGGGGGGCGGTGGCCGGTTTGCTTCGCTCGAGCGCGAGGCGATCGCGGAGCCTTTCGTGGGGGTGACGCCCCAGGGAACTGTGGAGCCCGGGCTGTTCTCCGTAGAATCGACGGGTGTCTCGACCGCACCCGTCCTCCGGGCAGCGCGCGCATTCCTAAGCGCACTAGGCCCGGAGCAGAGGGGACGGGCCAGTTTCCCGGTTGACGATCCAGAGTGGCGCCGTTGGGCCAACCAGCACAGCCTGGTTCGGCAAGGGGTCTCATTCGAGGAAATGGACGCCGATCAACGCGAGGCGGCCTTCGACCTGATGCGAGCAGGCCTTAGCGCAAAGGGCTTCCGGCGCAGCCGGGACATCATGCGCCTGAACCACACCTTGGCCGAGATCACCTCGAACTTCGACGAATTGGGCGAATGGCTCTACTACTTCACGGTCATGGGGGAACCGTCCGAGCACCAGCCGTGGGGGTGGCAGCTGGACGGGCACCACCTGATCGTCAATTACTTCGTGCTGGGCGACCAAGTGGTCATGACACCTACCTTCATGGGTTCCGAGCCGGTAGTCGCCGAATCCGGAAAGTACGAGGGAGTGTCGGTCATGCAGGACGAACGGCGAAGAGGCCTCGATCTAATGGAATCGCTGGATGAGGGGCAGCGGGAGAGGGCGGTCCTATCGTCTGGAAAGACAGGCAATAGCGTGATGGCAGAGGCCTTCCGCGACAATGTAGTCCTCGACTACGCAGGCCTCGCCGTCAGCGACATGGACGATTCCCAGCGAGGACTCCTGCTCACTGTCGTGGGAGAATTCGTCGGCAACATGGCTGACGCGCACGCCGAGGTGAGGATGGCCGAGGTCGAACGGCACCTTGACCGCACCTACTTTGCGTGGATCGGCGGCCACGGCCATGACAGCGCGTTCTACTACCGCATCCACAGCCCGGTCATTCTGATCGAGTACGACCACCAACGTCCTGTGTTCCTGAGAAATCTGCCGCGCGCGCCGAGTCTGCAGCACGTCCACTCGATCACCCGCACGCCTAACGGCAACGACTACGGCAAAGACCTCTTGCGACAGCACTACGAGCGCAGCCATCGGGCCGATCTGCCGGGCACGGTCAACGACCCCGCGTGAGAAGGCCGCCCGCAACGTCCGCCTAGCTCGCGCTCGCGCGACCTCTAGGACGTCCGACGGCCGGGCGATCCAGAGATATCCCCTTCACGAGGGCGTACACGAGCCGACCCCGTCCCAGTTCAAGCTCGTTCATGGCATCGCGGGTGATCCGGGCCCTCAGGCGTCCTCCTCCGACGTCCACGAGGACGTCCGCGAACGCGGATCGGCGATGCTCGACTGTCTCGACCACCCTACCTCGCAAGATGTTCCGAAAGCTCAGCGAAGCGGGCTTCTTGGTCGCGAGCGCGACATCCCGGGCACGGACCCGCAATCGGGCCACATCTCCGACTTGGAGCGCAGCACGCGGCACGACAATCTGTTTTCCATGGTGATCCAGCCGGGTCAAGTGCAACTCGTCATCGTGACCGGCCACGGTTACGTCCAGTACGACTCCGGCCTCGGAGTCGTCTTCGGAACGGTCTAGGTCCAGCCGCTCCAAGACCTCGGCGACCGGCCCATGCCCCACTGAGCGGCCGTCCTCCATCACGATCATCGAGTCGGCCAACCTAGCAACCTCGCGGAGGTCGTGGCTCACATACAACACCGGCACGGAGAGGCTCCGGTGGAGCATCTCGACGTACGGCAGGATTCCTTCCTTTGCGCGTGCATCAAGCCCCGCGAGCGGCTCGTCCATGAGCAGGAGCTTGGGCTGGGCCAGCAAAGCACGGCCAACGGCAACGCGCTGACGCTCTCCGCCGGATAGGTTCGACGGGTCGCGCTCCAAGAGGGTGTTCAGGCCCATCAGGTCGACCACCTCTTCAAACTCTAGGATCGCCCGATGCCCCTTCCGACCGGACCTCTTCCATCCGTAGAGCAGGTTGCCGCGAACTGACAAGTGGGGGAACAGGCTGGGTTCTTGGAAGACATACCCCACTGATCGCTCGTGCGGCCGCCGGAACACGCCGGCAGCGTCGTCTTGCCACACGTCTCCGGCCACGCTGAAGTTACCGTTCATGTGCCGGAGGCCTGCGGCGCAGCGCAGTGTCGTGGTCTTACCGCACCCCGAGGGCCCGAAGATTGCAGTGATGCCCTGCGCCGGGGCGTCGATGGCGAAATCCAGGTCCAGCGCCCCGACCTTCCCTCGGAATCGTCCTTCGACACGCGATACGGAAGCGCCAGTCACGTGCGTCTCCCAGTTCGCTTCTGCAAGAGGAGCATTGACAGGATCACTGCAAACGAGAACACCAGCATCCCGCCCGACAGCCAGTGGGCTTGGCGCCACTGCAGCGTCTCGACCAGTTCATACACCGCAATCGACAGCACCTTGGTCTCCCCCGGAATGTTCCCACCGATCATCAGGACTACGCCGAACTCTCCGATCGTGTGCGCGAATCCCAGAACAGTGGCTGTCACCAGGCCCGGGCGGGCAAGTGGTAGTGCCACCGACCAGAACGAATCCCACGGTCTCGCCCCAAGGGTGGCCGCAACCTCCAGCGGGCGGTCTCCCATCGCCTCGAAGGCGTTCCGGATTGGCTGCACGACAAAGGGAAGCGAGTAGATCACCGAGCCTAAGACAATGCCCTCGAAAGAGAAGGCCAGTGTGCGTGCACCAGTCAATCCTGCGAGCCAGCCTCCCGGACCGTCGCGACCGAGGAAGAGCAGCAGATAGAAGCCGAGCACCGTTGGCGGCATAACCAATGGCAGAGCGACGATAGACGCCGCGACTTCCTTCCACCAAACACGAGTGCGGCAGAGCCACCAGCCAAGTGGAGTTCCCACGAGCAGCAGGATTGCCGTCGAGCACGCGGCAAGCTCGAGGGTCAGCCAGATGGCCGACCACAGCGAGGCTGCATCAGCCACTGAGGTCACTGCGGCAGACCGTAGCCGTACTGAACCAGGATTGTCGCGGCATCCGAGCCGCCTAGGAAGGAAAGGAATTCCCGCGCCGCCTCGCTGCGCGCGCCGCGTTTGAGCAGCACAGCATCCTGGCGAATCGGTAGGTGCAGTCTCTCGGGCACCAACCAGTACTCGCCAATGGGGGAAGTGCGCACTTGTGCCAAGGAGACGAAGCCTAGATCGGCGTTCCCGCTGTGAACGAACTGGTAGGCCTGGGCCACGCTCTGTCCGCTAACAATGCGACTGGCTAGGGTCTCCAGCACTCCAAGTGCCTCCATCGCCTCGACCGCGGCCTTACCGTACGGCGCGGTGCGCGGCTGTGCGATCGCCAGCCTCCCGAAACGGGCCTTCCGGAGCACTTGCGGACCAGTAGTCAATGACGGATCCAAGCTGAAGAGTGCGATCCGTCCGATGGCGTAGGTGAATCGGGAGTCTGTTACTGCCTCCCCTGCCTGGACCGCCTCCGATACCCGATACCTGTCGGCAGAAAGGAAGATGTCAAACGGCGCACCCTGGACGATCTGGGCGAACAGCTGACCACTCGATCCATAGCTGAAGACCGCTGTATGCTCAGTTTGGTCCTCAAACTCCTCCCCTATCTCGGCGGCCGCTTCGCGAAAATTCGCAGCAACGGCGACCGCCACTTCGCCAGCCGGAAGAGTTGCTGATGCCAACGCGGCGGCCAGCAACAGGCGGACACAGGTGCGCTGGAACGTCCGAGTGAACAACGCACTCTCACGCCGAATCGCGCAGGACAACAGCGAGTGCAAGAATCCAGTCTAGCGTCGGTTCCGGACGGGCCCGAGTCGAATGAGCACGAGCCACCGTCAGCCGGCGCGCGGTCGTCCAAACCTGCGACGATCAGACTTCGGAAGGAGATCGGCGATGCTTCCTGTGAGAAGCGAGGATGTAATTCCAAGCACGGACGGACAAATCGGAACGACCAACCCGTGAATACACCGCCCGCCCTACGGCCTACCATCGCGCCCTGCCTCAGCATACCCCTGGAACCAATCTCGCCGGACCAGTCGGCCACGCACTGCACCAACGGTTTGTGCGGGTGCCTGACCGGATTCTGGTGCTTTGGCCGACCTGTCGCACAGCCAGCAGCAAGTGGGACGAAGCGTGTCTTCATGCATAATCGATCAACCGGAGGCAGCGGCCACCCAATCGCCGAACTAGACGGTCCCGAAGCTCCCACCGTGGGCGTTGTAGTGGATTCTCGCAGCGTCACGGTCACCGGGTCGCGCCAAGGGCCGAGTTTGGCGATTGGCTAACTCCGGGTCACATAGTCCATGAAGTCGACGGCAGGATGCCCTTGGGTGAAGGCCCAGTGGGACTACCCATCGCACAGAAATAGAGCGGGAGAGCCCGCATTGTCCCTCCGTTCAGACCGACCTGGATCCAGCCATCGGCGAGGCGGCGCAAGGCTCATGCGAGTGACACAAGGTCTCGCACTGGGAGCGGCCCTGGTC
This sequence comes from Bryobacterales bacterium, assembly GCA_022825595.1. Classification (GTDB taxonomy): domain Bacteria; phylum Acidobacteriota; class Terriglobia; order Bryobacterales; family UBA6623; genus VXMF01. Next base: position 12,215 of record JAJDWM010000358.1, read on the forward strand.
TCGCAATCGCCGACTGCCGCAGAGATCCGGTTCCTGGATGTCTCCGCCGAGTCTGGCGTGACGTTCCGACACGATCCATCGAAGACTCCGAGCAAGCACCTAATCGAGGCTATGGGCTCCGGAGTGGCGATGCTCGATTTCGATCGAGACGGGCACCTCGATCTGTACTTCGTCAACGGTGCCGCAACGGAGGGCGTCGCTCGTGGCGTGCCACTCTCGAAAGAAGACCCCCGCTACTGGAACCGCCTTTACAGAAACTGTGGAAACGGCCACTTCTGCGACGTGACGCTCGAAGCCGGTGTCGCAGGCAGCGGATACGGCATGGGCGTGGCGACGGCAGACTACGACGGTGACGCCGACACGGACATCTTTGTGAGCAACTTCGGGCCGGACCTGCTGTTCCGCAACGAGGGCGACGGAACCTTCTCGGAAGTGGCAGAATCCGCAGGGATCCTTGGGCCCGGGTGGTCCAGCGGCGCCGGCTTCTTCGACTTCAACGGTGACGGCCACCTTGACCTGATCGTGGCGGGATACCTAGCTTGGGACTTCGAGATGAGCCGCCCCTGTGGGGAATCGCTACCTGAGCGTCGGTCCTACTGCCACCCGCGGCTGTTTCGGCCGGTACGCCACACCCTCTACCAGAATCTCGGTAACGGCCGGTTCCAGGACGTGACCGTCGAGAGCGGCATCGCGGAACACTTAGGGAAGGGCCTCGGAGTGGCAATCAACGACTCCAATGCCGACGGCCTTCCAGACATCTTCATCGCCAACGACTCCTTTCCCCAGCAACTGTTCGTCAACGCTGGAGGAGGCCACTTCCGGGAATCCGCGCTGATGGCGGGAGTCGCCTACGACCGCGAAGGGCGCGACTTTGCCGGCATGGGGGTGGTATGGGAAGACTACGACGGTGACCGAGTGCCCGATCTGCTGGTCAACGCGCTGGGCCGACAGGGGTATTGGCTCTTCCAGAACTCGGGCATGGAGTACCGTACCGCTTCCGGAGAGAGCGGCCTGTTGGCGTTGTCCGAGTTGCGGTCCGGATGGGGCATGGGACTGGCGGACTTCGACAACGATGGCTGGCGTGATCTGCTTGTTGGCCAAGGCCACGTCATGGATGACATCTCCTTGAGCGACGATGCCCTCGCCCACGAGGAGCCGCTTATGCTAGCTCGGAATCTCCACGGCCAGTTCTTCGACGTCTCGGTGCGCGCCGGGCCCGCCTTCCTAGAGCGCTGGGCCGCGCGCGGGATCGCCATTGGTGACGTCGACGGAGACGGTCGGGTAGATGCAGCCATCAGCGTGAACGACGGTCCAGCCGTCGTCCTCCGCAACCAGTCCAGCGAGGCGGCCTGGCTCTCGGTGTCCTTGAGGGGACGGGCGCCGAACAGGGATGCGATAGGAGCGAGGGTCTGCGTAATCCCCGAGAACGGGCGGGCGCAGTGCGCATTCCGAGGCACCGCCGGAAGCTACTTGTCCGCATCGTCAGTCCCACTGCACTTCGGACTCGGCGCAACTTCGAGGCTGGCCAAGGTCGCGGTCGACTGGCCGGATGGAACCCGCCAAGAAGTGCCCACTCCACCGTTTGGTCGGCTGAGTATCCGGCAGGACGGCCCAGCTGAATAAGGGCCGCAGTGAACCGCGTGCCCGTCGGCTGTCGAAAGGCGCTGCGCGTGCCGGAACGAGCCCCGTTCACTCCGCGTCCGAGACCCGCCACCAGCCCTGAATCTCCGCCCTGAGCTCCGAGACCAGCTCGGGATGCTCAGTGGACAGATCCCGAGTCTCGAATGGATCGCTGAGGACGTCGTACAGCTCTGGTTCAAACCGCATCCATTCGGCAATCGCCCCACGGATCATGAGAGTCACATCCCTATTAGGCAGGTGGGGAAGAATCAGCTTCCAGCCATCCTCGCGAACGACGCTGCGGTACTTGAGATTCGCTTCCGGACTGTCTACATCCACCGCAGTGTGCGCGAACGTCGCGCCGAACACGGAACTTCGCCCGGCCAGCCCTGCCTTGTCGCGCAGGTCTATCCCGGGGAGCCCTTCCGGTCGGGCAATACCAGCGATCCCAAGGATCGTCGGGACGATATCGACGCTGCTCACCAGCGTCGTCTCGTCGCGGCGGGGATCCACGTGCCCGGGCCAGTGCAGCATCACTGGCGTTCGGACCCCCATGTCGTAGGGTGACATCTTGGCGCGCGACCTCTGCTGGGCTTCGTTAGACTCCTCGGCGATCCAGCCGTTGTCGGCAACGTACAGTACGACCGTGTTGTCGGCCAACCCACTCTCGTCCAAGAACTGGAGAAGCTCGCCCACGGTCTCGTCAAGCCACTCGACCATCGCGAGGTAGCGGGCCACGCGCTCGTGGCGATCATCGTGGAGGTACTTCGAGAGCAATCGGTCCGGAGGATCATGCGGTGTGTGTGGCAAGAAGGGCGCATACCAGATGAAGAAT